>JAFQUL010000225.1 GCA_017408535.1 Clostridia bacterium | reverse complement strand
TGCGTTTTTCTCCTGTATCCGTATTTGTTATTTTATCAGCTTGTCAATAATAGGGCGGATATACTCGGCGTACATTCCGGCAAGAAGCTGCGCGCAGAATGGGGTAGGATGAACTCCGTCAGGTGCAAAGTCAGCGGGGTCCTTTCCGATAAGCCGAGACCGGAGCAGTCCGTCAGTGGGCAGGAAAACATCTGCATATTCAAAAGCCAATTTTCTAACAACGTCTATCTTGAAGTCCAGATCCTCTCTGAAGAAATCCTTGCTCTCATTTGGGAAGAGAAAGGGTTCAAGGATCATTATTCTTGCGTTGGTACGGGTGCGTACCGCATCAAGCACTGTGCGGAAATCCTTCTCGAACAGCTCATTCGGCTGCCAATTACGGTTTTTTGCGTAGTCCCAGGTGTCGTTTACACCGATAAGTATAGAAAAAATATCCGGCTGAATATCTATAATATCTCTCTCAAGGCGGGGATGAAGATCCCGTATCTTACTTTCGCTGACGCCGCGGTTTATAAATTCAAACTCAACTGAGGGGTACATACTGCGAATATATTCTGCGGCATACTTTACGTATCCGTCACCCAGGTCATAGTAAACTCCGGAATCACGTCCGGCGTCGGTTATACTGTCGCCCTGAAACAATATCTTTATCTTTTTTGCCATAGTGCAGACTCCTTTTTCAGAGATATACTAAATACTATCCCTTTTTGCCCTAAAAATCAATAGGTTTTCTTAAAAAAACACAGTTATTACCGTAAAAAATATTGTAAAAATATATAATTTGATGTATAATCTAATTATGAAAATAAAATGGGGTAGATTTTTGATATATCAAAGCCCCTCAGACAAAAAACAGTCATACAGACATATTAAAAGGAGAAACAAAAATGGTAACAGAAAACATGAATCTGCTTGAGTCCTTCGATCCTGAGATAGGCGCGGCAGTCAAGGCAGAATACAAGCGTCAGTGCGACGGCCTTGAGCTGATCGCATCCGAGAACGTGGTTTCCGAGGCAGTAATGCTTGCAATGGGCAGTGTTCTCACCAATAAGTACGCAGAGGGTTATCCCGCAAAGCGCTATTACGGCGGTTGCGAGTGCGTTGACGTGGCAGAGAATATCGCTATTGAGAGAGCTTGCCGTCTCTTCGGTGCAAAGTTTGCAAACGTACAGCCTCACAGCGGTGCGCAGGCTAACTTCGCAGTATATTTCGCACTTATCAAGCCCGGCGATACCGTTCTCGGTATGGACCTTGCTCACGGCGGGCACCTTACTCACGGCAGTCCCGTAAACGTTTCCGGCTCTTACTTCAACTTCATCTCTTACGGAGTTGAGGAGGATACCGGTATGATCGATTACGACAAGGTAGAGGCAATTGCCGCAGCCGAGAAGCCCAAGCTCATCGTAGCAGGAGCTTCCGCATACCCCAGAGTTATCGATTTTGAGAGAATGGCAGACATCGCACACAAGAACGGTGCCCTTCTTATGGTAGATATGGCTCATATCGCCGGCCTTGTTGCGGCAGGCCTTCATCCCTCCCCCGTACCCTATGCAGACGTTGTTACCACTACCACCCATAAGACTCTTCGCGGTCCCCGCGGCGGTATGATCCTTACCAATGATGAGGATATCGCAAAGGCTATCAATAAGGCTATATTCCCCGGCACTCAGGGCGGTCCCCTTATGCACGTTATCGCTGCGAAGGCAGTTTCCTTCGGTGAGGCGCTTAAGCCTGAGTTCAAGGCATATCAGGAGCAGATCGTAAAGAACGCAAAGGTTCTTGCAGATACTCTTCTTGAGGAGGGCTTCTCTCTTGTTTCCGGCGGTACCGACAACCACCTTATGCTCTGCGACCTTCGTCCCTTCTCCATTACCGGTAAGGAGATGGAGCGCCGCCTTGACGTGGTACACATGACCGCTAACAAGAACGCTATCCCCGGTGACCCCGAAAAGCCCTTCGTTACCAGCGGTATCCGTATAGGTACTCCCGCAGTTACCTCCAGAGGTCTCGTTGAGGAGGATATGCGCATCGTAGGTAAGCTCCTTAAGCTTTGCGCTACCGAGTTTGAGACCAAGGCTGACTACATCCGTGCAGAGGTAGATAAGCTCTGCCGTAAGTACCCCCTTTACAACTGATCACAAATCTGAAAAGGTAAAAAAGATATAAAATGATCGACAACATCACTCTCTACAAGACATTTGTAGCGGTGGCGGACAGCGAGTCGATCTCTGCGGCGGCGCGCGCACTTTATATTTCACAGCCTGCCGTGTCCTCCGAGATCGCCCAGCTTGAGGACAAGCTGGGAACTAAGCTGTTCTTCCGTACCAACCGCGGAGTCTCTCTGACTCCGGAGGGAACTCTGCTCTACGGTTATATAAAGCGCGGTTTTTCCTTTCTCGAGGCGGGGGAGGACAAGCTCAGAGAGATAGCCGGTCTCTCGGACGGTGTTCTGAGAGTAGGCGCATCTGACATGACGTTGCGTTTCTTCCTTCTCGACCATATAGAGAAGTTCAACCGGGAATATCCCGGGGTGATGCTGACGATCACCAACGCTCCCACGCCAAAGACTCTTGAAGCTCTTCGGAGCGGAGTGCTTGACTTCGGCGTGATATCCGACGACGGAGAGTTATCCTTTTCCGGCGAGGAGTTCGTTACCCTTGAGGTAAAGAAGATACGCGACATATTTGCAGTCCCTCCCACCCATCCTCTGGCAAAAAAGGAGATGGTCTCATACTCCGAGCTTGCGGAATATCCCGTTATAATGCTTGAGAAAAACAGCAGTACCAGAAGATATCTTGACGGTATTTTCGGCGATGTGCTTCACCCGGCCATCGAGCTTGCCACAAGTGATCTGATCCTTGAGTTTGCCCGCAGGAACATGGGTGTTGCCTCCATCGTTGAGGATTTTGCAAAAGAGGATCTTAAGACGGGTACTCTCGTCAAGCTGAATGTGGAGCCTGCCTTTCCCGAGCGGCGGTTTCTCTTGGTTTATCTGTCACGTACCCCTCTTTCTGCGGCGGCACGGCGGTTGATAACCTCGGTTGAAGAATCCTTGGGAATATAACGGAGGAGTGCTGTGATAGGAAATAATATCAGAAATATAACTGAGAGAGCGGTAGCTAATCTTACCGCGGGCGGCAGAACTCTCGCTACTGCCGAGTCCTGTACCGGCGGTCTTCTCGGCAAGCTGCTTACCGACCTGCCCGGTGTTTCATCGGTGTATCTCGGCGGTGCTGTCAGCTATGCCAACTCAGCTAAGGTTACTCTTCTCGGAGTTTCACCCGAAACACTTGACCGTGTGGGTGCTGTGTCAGAGGAAACAGCCCGGGAGATGGCGGCAGGCATCAGAGAGCGTCTCGGTGCTGACGTTGGTATATCCACTACCGGAATAGCCGGTCCCGGCGGCGGCTCCCCTGAGAAGCCGGTCGGACTTGTTTACGTAGGCTACAGCGATGAAAAGGGAACTGTCGCCTATCGGCTTGATCACGACAGCTCACTGTCACGTGAGGAGATCAGGCTCCTTACGGCGGAGTTTGCCCTCTCACTTATAAAATGACTTTGTGCGGCTATGCCGCAGTAAATAAAATTGAATCAACAAGATCAAGGAGAAAATAAAATGGCACAGAAATTCAGAAAAATCGGCGTACTTACCTCCGGCGGCGATGCTCCCGGAATGAATGCCGCACTTCGTTCGGTAACTCTTGCTGCGCTTGCGCGCGGTGTTGAGGTCGTAGGCGTTATGAAGGGCTACACCGGTCTTATCAGCGGTGAGCTTGTTGAGCTTACCCCGGATAAGGTCGCTAATATTACCGCATGTAGCGGTACCGTGCTTTATTCCGACCGTTGCCTTGAGTTTGCAACAGAGGAGGGCATGGCAAAGGCAGTTGAGACCTGCCGTAATAACAATATCGACGGTATCGTTGCCATCGGCGGCGACGGCACCTTCAGAGGTGCTACCGACCTTACCCGTCACGGTGTTCCCTGCATCGGTATTCCCGGAACTATCGACAACGATATTACCTCCACCGACTACACCCTCGGCTTTGATACTGCTATGAATACCGTTATGAATATGGCGGACAACCTTAAGGATACCCACGAGTCTCACGCACGCTGTGCAGTTATCGAGGTCATGGGTAGAGACGCAGGCTATATCGCGCTTGAGGCAGGTATTGCCGTCGGTGCGGTAGCTATCGCTATCCCCGAGCTTCCCTTTGATGCTGATGCCGCTATCGAGAGGATCAGGGCTAAGCGCGCTGCAGGTGCACGCGGCTTTATCGTGCTGGTATCCGAGGGACTTGGCGGAGAGTTCGGAGAAGCTCTTACCAAGAGAATAGAGGCTGAGACCGGCGTTGAGTCACGCTTTGCACGTCTTGCTCACATCGTTCGCGGCGGCAAGCCCACCCTCAGAGACAGATTTACCGCAGCAAGAATGGGTGATGCGGCTGTTGACGCACTTCTTGACGGTAAGAGCAATCTTGTTATCTGTGAGAAGGACGGTAAGATCGTTTCACGCGACATCGAGTACGCTCTCGTTCTTGACCGTATGTATAAGAACAAGCTCAAGGACGGCGATCTTGACAAGTTCTCCCCTGAGGATATTGAAAAGATGAAGGCAGAGTGTGCAAAGACCCTTGACGTTATCAAGGATCTCTATGATATTGCTAACGAGCTGGCATAAATATGTATATTTGCGGGCTGTCCCACTTGTGTGAGACAGCCCGCAGAATAAACGAAAAAAGATCTACCGATCGGAGACATAGCTATGCAGAAACTTCAAATACACGAAAACGGAAGATTTATACAGCACGAGGACGGTACCCCCTTCTTTTATCTGGGAGACACCGCCTGGGATCTTGTTCACCGTCTGACAAAGGATGAAAAAAGACTTTATATGTCGGTGAGAGCTTCTCAGGGCTTTAACGTCATTCAGTGCATTGCTTTTTCAGACTTCCCCAACAAGCACGGCCGTTATGCATTAGTTGAGCCAAAGGATGCTCTCGTATATGATGACGAGGGTGAGTACTCCTACTGGGCGGGCGTTGACGAGGCAGTGGAGCTTGCTGAGGAATACGGTATGTATGTGGGTCTTCTTCCTCTTTGGAACTCCAGTTACGATAATCCCGAGCATACCCTTTTCCGCGGCTACGGCCCCTCCTATGAGTACGGTAAGTGGCTTGCTGAGCGATATAAAGATAAGACCAATATCATCTGGATCCTTGGTGGCGACGTAAAAGTCAAGCCTCATATGCACGAGATATTCGACGGTCTTGCGGCAGGTATCAAAGCGGGAGAGAGAGATGATAACCATCACCTTATGACCTTCCACCCCTGCGGTCCCTCCGATACTGTAAGTGAGCTGGGCGGGGACAGGGATTATCTTGATTTTCTCGGCTCACAGAGCGGACATACCGTTGATTATTCCTACGATCCCGTAAATCTGTTTGAAAAGCTTATTCCCACCGGAAAGCCCTATGTTGACCTTGAGCCTCACTACGAGGATCACGTTGCCAACTGGGTCGCTGACTTCCGCCGCTGGGATGGAAGCGACATCCGAGAAGGCGCATACGAGAGCGTCTTTGCAGGTGCCTGCGGTCAAGGCTACGGTAACCCTATAGTCGCATTTTTCCTCTACGAGCCTCTTACACAGTACGGATGTACCTTCTATTACGGTCATCTTGAAAAGTACGGCTACGACACAAAGGGCTGGCATCACGCACTCCGTCACGAGGGTGCAGAGTCGCTGAAACACTTGAAGAAGCTTCGTCTGTCAAGACCATATTTTGATTTCAGACCCGCACCTGAGCTTGTGCTCAATTCAGACGATGATTTTCTCTTCGGTAAAATATCCGCCGCAAGAGGTGACGATTACGCATTTATCTACTCTCCCTACGGACGTGAGATAGAGGTTGACTGCTCTCAGATAAACACTCAGTTTATCCGTGCATCCTGGTTCAACCCCCGTAACGGTGAGGAGAGACTGATCTGCTATCTCAAGCCGAGAAAGGCAGTCTTCCAGCCCGAGACCTGGGGTAAGGGTCAGGACTGGGTGCTTGTTCTTGACGGCGGCAAGAGAGACTGGAAGGAGATCGGGCAGATAACCCTCGACAACAGGGACGAAAAATAATATGCAGAAGCTTAAAATACACGAAAGCGGCAGATTTCTGCAGTATGAGGACGGCACACCGTTCTTCTACCAGGGCGATACCGCCTGGGATATTTTTCAGCGGCTTACGAAAGACGAGGCAGAGCTCTATATGTCGGTGAGAGCGGAGCAGAGCTTCAATGTTCTCCAGTGTATTCTTCTGAGCGGAACCGAGGACTATCGCGTTCCGAATAAATACGGCCGATATTCCCTCAAGGAACCCTTTGACAAGCTTGACCCGGATACGGACGGAGAGTATTCATACTGGGATCATATCGATTTCTGCCTTGACTGCGCGGAGAAATACGGACTTTACGTAGCCCTGCTTCCCATGTGGAAAAACAAGTATAATATTCCGGATAATACTCTTTTCACCGATTACCGCACCTCATATGACTACGGCAAGTGGCTGGCGGAGCGCTTCGGACACAGAAGCAATATTATCTGGATGCTTGGGGGCGATATCAGAATACAGCCCTATATGCACGAGATAATCGACGGCCTTGCGGCGGGTATTAAGGCAGGAGAGGGTGATAATACCCACCTTATGACCTTCCATCCCTGGGGACGGTCCGATACGGTAAGTGAGCTTGGCTGTGACAAGGACTATCTTGATTTCCTCGGCTCACAGAGCGGCCACACCGTTGATGCATCCTATGAGCCCACCGCCTTCTTCCCTGCTATGAGAGAGACGGGAAAGCCCTTTTTCGATGCAGAAGCGCATTACGAGGACCATGTTGCCAACTGGGTTGAGGATTTCAGGCTTTGGGATGGCAGCGATATCAGAGAGGGTGCGTATGAAAGCGTGTTTGCTGGCGCCTGCGGACAGACCTACGGCAACGCAACGGTGGCCTTCTTCCTCTACGAGCCCCTTTCTCAGTACAGCTGTACCCACTATATCGGCAATATAACCAAGATGGGGTATGATAACAAGGGTTGGCATCACGCACTCCGTCACGAGGGGGCAGAGACCCTTAAATATCTTCAGAAGCTCCGTCTGTCAAGACCCTATTTTGACTTTACTCCCGCACCCGAGCTGGTGCTTAATTCCAAGGACGATATTCTCTTCGGACGTATTTTTGCCGCAAGAGGTAAGGATTACGCATTTATCTACTCTCCCTACGGGCGAGAGATAGAGGTTGATTGCTCTCAGATAAACACTCAGTTTATCCGCGCATCCTGGTATGACCCCCGTACCGGTGAGGAGAGGCTGATATGCTACCTCAAGCCGGGAAAGGCAGTATTCGTTCCCGAGACCCGGGGTAAGGGTCAGGACTGGGTGCTTATACTTGACGGCGGCAAGAGAGACTGGAAAGAGATCGGACAGATAATACACGACTGAAGGGAAGGTAAATAAATATGCAGAAGCTTAAAATACACGAAAACGGTAAATACATACAGTACGAGGACGGCACACCCTTCTTTTACCAGGGTGACACCTCCTGGGATATTTTTCAGCACCTTACCAAGGATGAGGTTGAGCTCTATATGTCTGTAAGAGCAGAGCAGAAGTTCAACGTTCTTCAGTGCATCCTGCTTGGCGGTACCGAGCCTTACGACTACACCAACAAATACGGCCGTCATCCCATCAAGCCTCCCTTTGACAAGCTTGACTTCGATACCGACGGTGAGTATTCCTACTGGGATCATATCGATTTCTGCCTTGACTGTGCGGAGAGATACGGAATCTATATAGCTATTCTTCCTATGTGGAACGGTAAATACAACGATCCGAACAACACCCTCTTTACAGGATATCAGCCTTCATACGACTACGGTAAGTGGCTGGCAGAGCGTATCGGTCACAGAAACAACATCATCTGGATGCTGGGCGGTGACGTTGCGGTTGCTCCCTATATGCACGAGATATTCGACGGCCTTGCGGCAGGTATCAAGGCAGGCGAGGGTGATAATACTCACCTTATGACCTTCCATCCCCGCGGAGCCTCCAATACAATAAGAGAGCTTGGCTGCGACAAGGATTATCTCGACTTTATCTGCTCACAGAGCGGCCACACCGTTGACTTTTCCTATGAGCCCGAGGAGCTCTTCCCCGAGATGGCAGCGACCGGCAAGCCATTCCTTGATGCTGAGGCACACTACGAGGATCACGTTGCCAACTGGGCGTATGAGTTCAAGCGCTGGGACGGCGCCGATATTCGTGAGGGCGCATACCGCAGTATTCTGTCGGGCGCATGCGGACAGACCTACGGTAACCCCATCGTTGCATTCTTCCTTTACGAGCCTCTCACACAGTACAAGTGCCCTTATTACATCGGCAATATAACCAAGATGGGATACGATAACAAGGGCTGGCACCACGCACTCCGTCACGAGGGGGCAGATACCCTTAAGTATCTTCAGAAGCTCCGTCTTTCAAGGCCCTATTTCGATCTTACCCCCGCGCCCGAGCTGGTTCTCAATTCCGAGGATGATATGCTCTTCGGCAAGATCTCTGCTGCAATGGGCAAGGACTACGCCTTCATCTACACTCCCCACGGACGTGAGATCAAGGTTGACGG
The DNA here is from genome assembly GCA_017408535.1 of Clostridia bacterium. Lineage (GTDB taxonomy): Bacteria > Bacillota > Clostridia > Oscillospirales > CAG-272 > RGIG2161. The sequence continues at coordinate 412 of JAFQUL010000225.1, read as the reverse complement.
TTCTCTTATAAAGACTCAGTTCCTCCGTGCATCCTGGTACAATCCCCGTACCGGTGAGGAGAAGCTGATCTGCTATCTCAAGCCGAGGAAGGCAGTATTTGTCCCTGAGACCCGCGGCAAGGGTCAGGACTGGGTACTCATTCTTGACGGCGGTAAGAGAGACTGGGTAGAGGTCGGTCAGCTTAAAGCAGAAGACAGATAATAAAAATTAAGAAAAAAGGGGCTGTAAAAAAATTCAATGCCCTTAAACACGCAAAAAATAAACTAAATTAATAAAAAAGAGTGCGGAAGAAGTAAAAAAATTCAAACTTCTTCCGCATTTTTAGTTTTTGTTATTTTATTAGATATGTATATAAATGATTTGTCGAGTTTTTTTGGAAATATGAAGACCTTGCCTCCCTCTGACGAGGGG
>JAFQUL010000224.1 GCA_017408535.1 Clostridia bacterium | reverse complement strand
CTTAAAGCCCAACATCTTTCCGAGACCTATAGCCATATCGGAATATCCGGAAAAGTCGAAATACAGCTGGAAGGAATAGAAGATTATTCCCAGCCACGCACCGAAAACCGTCCTTTCATTCTGAGGAAGAGCGGAGAAGGTGTCCCACATTGCTCCTGCGGTATTGGCCAGCAGCACCTTTTTCGAGAGACCCGCAATAAGGGTCCTGAGACCGGAGGCAAAGAGGCTGACGCTGTGCTCTCTTTCTCTGAGCTGATCGTCAACGTCCTTGTATCTGACTATAGGCCCCGCTATCAGCTGTGGGAAAAGAGTTACGTATGCGCCGAAGGACGCAAGGCTTTTCTGTACCCTTGCATCTCCCCTGTATACGTCGATAACGTAGGACAGCGCCTGGAAGGTATAAAAGGATATGCCGATCGGCAGGGTCAGTCCCAGTGGCTTAAGAGAGGACAGTCCGGGAATGAGACGCAGGTTTTCGATAAAGAAATCGTAATACTTGAAAAAACCTAAGAAAAGCAGATTGACTATCACCGTCAGGGCAACGATCAGCCTGCCCTTCTGCCTGTTCTTTTCAAGAATATAGCCTGCCGCATAGTCGATGACGATAGTACCTGCCATAAGAAAGACGTACAGCGGTTCTCCCCAGCCGTAAAACAGCAGGCTTATCACAAGGAGAAAAAGATTCCTTATTCTGAAGGGAACGGCAAAATATATTATTAAAGTGAAGGGAAGATAGAGAAAGAGGAATTCCAGACTTGAAAAAACCATAGCTTCTCCTTAAAAAGCGGTAATAACAGAGGAACTGTCAAAGCTGTGCGAGAGCCTTGAAATCCTCTTTAAGGTCACCGTAGAGCTTGTCGTAGAGAGAGTAAACGCGGGAATACTTTTCTACGTTCTCGGATATGGATGAGAGACTGGTGGTCTCGTGGATAAGGGTCTCAGCCGCACCGGCTACAGACTCGTACACACCTGCACCAACGCCTGCAAGGATAGCAACGCCGAGAGCGCCGCCCTCGCGGGAGGAGTTCTGAGCAACTCTTACACCGAAGGCATCTGCCATCATCTGTCGCCAAAGCTTGCTGTTTCCGCCGCCGCCGGAGGCAAATACAAAGTCGGGGGAGGTACCCAACTCTCTGATTATATTCATGCAGTCAAGAAGGCTGAAGGTAACACCCTCCATTACTGCGCGGAGCATATCGGCACGGCCGTGCATAGCGGAAAGGCCGAAGAAAACGCCTCTTGCATCAGAATCAAGGTGAGGAGTTCTCTCGCCCATAAGATAGGGAAGGTATATAAGTGAGTTTGCTCCTGCGGGAACGTCGGCGCAGATCTCGTCAAGGAGCTTGTTTGCATTCTTTGAAAGGAGTGCGGCGGTGTTCTGAACGTCAGAGAAGAAGTTGTCCCTGAGCCACTTGAAGGAAAGGCCCGCCCCCTGGGTAACGCCCATAATGTGCCATGCGCCGGGAACTGCGTGGCAAAGGGTGTGCACTCTGCCCATAGGGTCTATCTGAGGAGTGTCGGTGTGTGCGAACACAACGCCGGAGGTACCGATGGTAGCGGAAACGATGCCCTCGCGGACAATGCCGTTACCAACCGCACTTGCGGCCTGGTCGCCGGCACCGCCCACAACTACGGTAGAGGTGGAGAGACCGGTCATCTCGGCGACAGCTTGAGTCAGCTTGCCGGTGACCTCGGCAGACTCATACACACGGCCGAGAAGGGAGATATCTATACCCAGCTTTTCGCATACGTAGGGGGACCACTTACGTCCGGGAACGTCAAGAAGCTGCATGCCGGAGGCGTCGGATACCTCGGTGGCGAATTCTCCGGTAAGACGGTAGCGGATGTAGTCCTTGGGAAGCATGATCTTCCTGCAGCGGGCAAAATTCTCAGGCTCGTTCTTCTTCACCCACATTATTTTAGCGGCGGTAAAGCCGGTGAGTGCGGGATTTGCGGTGATCTCAATGAGCTTGTCTCTGCCTACCAGCTCTGTAATGTCAGCGGCCTCGGCGGCGGTGCGCTGGTCGCACCAGATAATAGAACGGCGGATGACTCTGTCAGCCTCGTCAAGCATAACGAGACCGTGCATCTGTCCCGAGAGACCGATACCCAGGACCTCCTCCTTTTTCGCCCCTGCTTTTGCCACTATAGAACGGATAGCGTCAACGGTGGCCTTCCACCAGTCCTCGGGATCCTGCTCCGCCCAGCCGTTTTTAGGCTGATAAAGAGGGTATTCTATAAGCTCGTCTGCAACGGTGTTGCCCGCCAGGTCGAAAAGAACTGCTTTAGTACCGGACGTACCGATATCCACACCAATAAGATACTGCATACTGTTTCTCCTTCTATTTTACTTTAATTTTTTGTCAAATAAACATATTTACTTTATTTTACTATATTACAAAGAATAAGTAAAGGAAAATAAGGAGAAATGAGAAAAATTCAAAGATTTATAAATTAATTTTGAACAAATTGTTGACAAACGTTCATAAATATGATACAATTAGTACACGAAAACTTTACACTTATTAAAAGGGGGGAATGGATTTGAAAAAGCTTCTTACTGTCCTTATAGCTGTTTTATCCTTTATTGCCCTCCTTTGCTGTCTCTTGTCCGCTCACAGCGTTGGCAGTATCGGCTCAGCCGGCAGTATCAATCCCCCCACCGGCGATTATCTGAACATCGGCATTTGTGCATCCCTTGGGGTGCTGGCCCTTCTGGTCGCCCTCCTCACCGCAACCGCCAAGTCAAAGAGGAGATAAAAGAGTAATATAAAAAGTCACTTGACACCGGGGGTGTTAAGTGACTTTTTTGATTGTATATAGAAAATTACCGGCAGTACCGGTGGTTCCAAAGAGCGTTAGCTTTGGACAGTTCCCGCCGCAGCGGTGGTATGCGTATGGAGGTTTCCCTTATACCGCGTACATCCGTTTTTATCCGTATACATGTATCTTTTCCGTTATTTTTTCGGCAGTTTATTCTTGATTGCTTCGTACAGCGCGGCTATCTTCTTTCTGAGGAAGAAAAGTGTGATGATGAGAATCGCGACACAGAGGAAGAAAATTACTTCCTGCCACGGTCTCTCAGCTGTCCATTCAAAACCTACGATTTTGCAGATGGTGTATATGATGCACATGATCGAAAATGCCCATGCGTAAGGCCAGAATCGCTCCATAAGAAATCTCCTTTGGATGAAATTTTTTGCATTTTATCATCATTCTGTGAACACCATATGAACGAAAAGGCATACAGACAAAATTCGGGAAAATCGTGTGGGGAAAAGGACGGTTCGGTAGAATAAAGGAAAAGAAGCGGGCGGAAATTGGAAGTTGTTTAGATGGCTGCTGGCTGTGCGTTCGGTCTGCACCAAGCCTCCCTTTACGCAATGGATGCTAAAAAAGCAGCCACATCTGTGGCGGTAGGGCAATTACCGCAAGCGACGGATAATTCGACGAGTCTATAGGATCAGCGTGTGGAATACCCCGGCACGGCCGATGGTTATGATTGCTTTATTTACTTACCGCCGTCAGCACTTCTCAAAGCCCACCAGCATTCCGCCTTTTTCGGCATAGAAGCTGCAAAGGCCTCTCAGCTTATGTATCTCAACCTGGACCCGGGAGAATTTTTCCTCGATCTTTTTCTTTATGGCAAGGGCGGCAGTCTCGTTTGAGCAGTGACCGATGCTGACCCTTCCGGTCTTAAGACCGTATTTTTCAAGATCAGAGAGCAGGGTGTTAAGGGAATGGCCTTCTCCGCGGCATTTGTGGGTAGGTTCAAGAGTTCCCTCGTCGCTGGCGCGTCCGACGATGCAGATCCCCGCAATACCTACGATCTTTGCAACGATGGGGGAGACACGGCCGTTGTTGGCGAAGTTTTTAAGTGACTTGAGCATAAACACCAGCCCTGTGTTTTTCAGGTATTCTTTAATATTTCCGCAGATCTCGTCAAAGGGCATTTTGTTTTTAACGTATTCCTCAAGCTTCTTTACCACAAGGGTGATCTGAGGACCTGCCGACAGGGTGTCGAGAACGAATACGTGTCTGCCGGGATGAGCGGCTTCGTACATCTGCTTTGCGGTGCAGGCGGAATTGTAGCTGCCGGAGAGG
>JAFQUL010000028.1 GCA_017408535.1 Clostridia bacterium | reverse complement strand
GGCCAACGTCGGTGGTGTTTACTCTGCCATCTCCGTTAATGTCTGAACAGGCAAGCTCGTAGCCGGTGAGAAGAGTCGTCTTCTTGGCGTGAGCGTTTGCACGGCCGACGTCGGTGGTGTTTACACGTCCGTCGCCGTTGACGTCACCCTTGAGATGTATCTTTGCATCCTGAGTTACACTGTAACCGCCTACCGTAACGGTATATTCACGGGTAACGTGATCGTCCTTGGATACCCTCAGGGTATATGTACCGGGCTTTACGTCCACAAAGGAATATCTCGCAGATCTGCCGATAAGCATAGTGAAATGCGCAGCCTTTGTTTCACCCTTCGGGATCAGCTCTACCATAGTCGTATCACCGTCCTCACCGAAGCCGGTGACAGTACCGCTGAGGGTCACGCCGACACCGCTTGGGATAGTAAACTCCACGGTTACCTTCAGATAATCCCGCCATTTATTGGTATACTCCTTCGTAAGTATATAGGCACTTGCGGAAATGTTCTCAATATTCACACGTAAATCGTTTATATCCAATGGAAAATCGTATATACCTTCGTTTGTCATAGGAACATTAAGAAGGACCTCGTAACGATAGGTTTCACCCGCCGTAAAGATCACATCATCGCTGTAGGTAATGGATACATTTTCTCCCCCTACAACGCGATACCAGTTTGAATTCGCAGAAAGCTTATCGGTTTCCCTGATACCATCGCTGTGCTTGCCGTAATCATCACAAATGGAAAGATATTTCTCTCCGGCAACGGGCTGAACCACACCGTAGATATTAATCTCGGTTACGGCAGTGGTATAAAGAGGAGTGAGGATGATGCCGCTGGGGGGCATCATGACCCAGGTTTCTGCGGCGGATACGTCACCGAAATAGGGTCTTTGGTAGGTGTCCTGCGTCAGCTCGTAATCCCACATATAGAACTGCATTTCCTCCATCTCGGGAGCGGTGATATAGATATAATCGTTTTCCTTGGCGTTGGATATAGATTTTGTATGGGCTTCGTCGGAATAAGCCTTGGCACCCTCTCGCATTTCAACGGCATAGTAGTTGTCGAAAACGGCAGTAACCGTGACTTCCTTCGCACCGGTGATCGTTATCTTATCGCCCGGCTGGTATTTGCCGTATCCGGAAACGTTCCAGTACTCCATCTTCATTGTTCTCGGTAATTCTATACCGAGACTCTTCAGTGTAGGCAAGGTCAAGATTTCCCCCTTGTAGACTTTGGCTGTACCGATCACGCCTGTGCCGAAAACATATTTGATCAAGGAATAAGCACGGGTCTCAGCGGTGGCATTGATCTGAATATTGGTGTTTGCCTTCCACTTGACGTTGTTGACAATATAGCGCCCGTCGCCCACGGGCTTTACAATTTCGCCGTCTACTTCAACCACGAGGGTAGCAGGGTCATACTCGTAGCATTCCTTTTCTCGGATGTAGAAGTAGAAGCCCTCGCCGTCCATCACGCAGTCGGGTCCTTCGTAGGTAAGATTCGGTGTATAGGTTAAGATATCCACCTTTCGCCAAACGGTAACGGGCAGCTCTATGGTCTTGACCAGCTGACCGTAGCCGGTGTGTATAAGCGCTCTCGCCTGCAGAGTCACGCCGCTGCGGTGCTGCTTTTCGGCAAAGCTGATCTTAATACTGTTTCCGCTTTGGGAATAGCTCTCATAGCCGGGATCGGTGGGGTCTACCGTCCAGGTCTCGGTAACCGGGAAGCTTCCTTCCAGCCAATCCGCCCATTCGTACTGCACCTTAAAGGTGACTTCCGTTCCCTCCTTCACCCGATAAGTCTCCTCCCCGCCGTTCGGCATGATGACGGCAGACTTCAGTATAGTATCGGAGATGATCACAAGGCGAGTGTTTTCGTGGAGATCCTTCCAGGTAAGCCCCGAAAGATCCCTTATCTCAGAGTCGGTCACCTTGTCGTAATAGGTTGCCACATATTTTTCGGGAAGCATGAGAGAGATGCTTCTCTCGTTCAAATACTCGTTGCCGTCGGATTCGGCGGTAGTAAAGCCGGTAAATCCGATCCTGCCGCTAAAGCTGCCGCCGCAAATGGTGGGATAATTGATATGGTAGTAGCTGTTTTCCGGGGCAGCTTTATTCTCTTTGGCGTAATCGCAGCTCCGGTTTTCGATTATATAATAGGGAGTATCAAAATGGTGCACGGCGTAGCCGCCGGTCAATGCGGTAAATCTGCCGCCGTTAATGACGGTATGTCCCGTTTCGATATATGGGGTCACCGCACCCTTAGGGGCCGTTTCCAAATGGAGGTGGCTGTTGCTGACCACGGTGGCAAAGGCAACGGTCGCCCGTCCGCCCCATTCGTCTGCCACCAGGTTAAAGAATCCGTCGTTGATCTCGGTCTCCACATGGTCGGCAATGAAGGTGCCGCGGTAGAGCCATTTTTTCCCAAATAAACCTCGGGGGATGTGTCGATCCTCGTTCTCGGTGGTCATGGTATAGGTGCCGCCGTTGACGGTGAGCTTTCCCCGATAGGGATCGTTTCGGGAGTCCCGGGGGGTATCGCTCATAACACGGATGGCAGAAAAGGTATAGTCACTATCCTGGATCACGTTCACCGCTACACCGCCACTTCGCTCACCCTCAAGGGTAAGGCCGGCATCCTTGCCCAGGCGGAACAGTAAAAAGTCAGTCAGAGCATACTCTTCGTCTCCGACCTTTCGCAGATCCAAATCGCCACTGATGGTATGGTCCCGGAAATCAAATACCACGTCCAAGCCTGCCGGAACATCCAGACGGATCGCGCTTTTGTCCCCGTAGTACAAGCAACTCTCATCCAGCGTAATATTCTCGGTCAGCACTACGTTCAGCTTGCCGAATTGCCTGATGGCATCCTCGTTCAGATCGGACATAACGTCCACCAGGCCCTCCCAATCCTTGACGTAGCGGGTATATCCCTCGCTGTCGATGACCTCCTCGTAGTAAGGGGTTTCATGGACCACCGTAACGGGGAAGCGGATTCTTATTAAACGCCAGTCTTCATCGTAAGAGCTAACTACGGCATCAGTTCTAAGCTCACCGTCGATCCATATCTCAATATCATCAAGATTGTTCCAATCGAAGGTATAGGGCGGAGATTTCACGTTCTCCCCATATGGAATCGCATAAACGCATGCTTCAACGTAGGTTGTAACACCTGCGTACAGGTAATCGTCGCTTTTTTGCTCGACCGGTTGATAAATTCTAGCGTAGCTTAGATGATATCCTTTTTCGTCATAATCGTATACTTTGTCAAAGGCATCCACCGCCTCCTTGTAGGTCATGCCGTCGTGTAGCCGCGGAACAGCCAGCTCAAGCTCCAGCTTGGTTATGGTCTCGGTGGGCAAAATGTCGCGCCAACGGGCATAGAGGGTCATATCTTCATATATCTGCGTGTTTTCAAAATCGAATTTCTTTGTTTTTTCGGGATCCTCGTACCAGCCCTCAAACACCTTTCCCTCGCAGCGCATGAAAGGCTCGCTGACGTAACCGCCCACCATTGGCGTATAGACCTTGTTTTCCACCACGCCGCCGGCGTCAAAGGTGACGGTACACTCGGGACCATCGTATTTTGCAACCTCATAGGGAATAACAATATCAATGATCTCCGAGTAACCTATCTTAACATATGCGTCCTCTCTTTTGACGCCGTTGACCCAGATCTCGATCTCCTCGGGGTGCCAGAGGTCAAAGGTGTAGTCGGCGTCCCCGCCTGTTTTGACACTTCTTGGTTGTAAAGGAATTCCTACCCGCACGAGCTCACTCGACCACAGGAAACTGTTACCGACAAAACCATAACTTTGCCACATGCCTACCTGTATGTCCTTGGGACAATAATAGGGCTGGGAGGAGTCGTTGATCACACAACTGCTTATCATCCACCCCGCATCGTAGCCGCGAAGCTCATTATGAAGTTGGAAGTCCTCGATGGTCAGCTCCACCTTTGTAATGACGGTCTTTCCCTCCATATAGTCCTCCGCAAAGCCCGCAAAAGCGGGTAACTCAAAGGCAGGAACGAGGCCGATGATCATCACCGCAGCCAGCAGCATACTCAGAATCCGTTTTAATACCTTGTTTTCCATTATTTTTTCTCCTTCAAGTTTCACCGTTTTATCTTCCTCGAGAGATTTTCCGCAAGAAAATTTTACTTTGCTCTGTGAAAACGTTATTATATATTATTATATATCACTTTAAGAATGTATGTCACCACACTCAAGGGGGCAAAAGTGTGGGTTCCCCACACTTTTTTTGAGCGAAAGTGTGGGCAAAAGTGTGGGGTAATCAGCTTTTTGCTATTGAAAAAGGCAAAAAAGTGTGGTATTATGAATATGTATATACGTTCGGGCACTCATACCGGCATTTCTACACTTCAGTGCGTGCGGCAAACAACGAAAGGAGAGACGATATGAAAAGCGCTTTTGCGAAAATATCTTTTATACTGTTTTTTCTGCTGTCTCTGTCCGGCTGCGGTAAGATAGGCGACAAGACATCCAGCCTTACCCTTATCTACGGTGCGGTTGCCGCTATCTCTTTCGTTTTACTGTTATCGTATCTTTTCTTCATACGTGAAAAACGGTTATGGTTTACGGTACTGTTCGTATCTGTTTCGGTAGTCAACACGGGATATTTCCTTTTGGCAATCTCCCCTACTCTCAGCTTAGCGCTTAACGCTAACCGTATTGCTTATCTCGGCTCGGTATTTTTGCCGCTGTCTATGTTTATGATAATCCTCGGTGTTACAAACATACGGTACAATAAAATTCTGCCCTGGCTTCTGCTCTGTATCAGCTCCCTCGTATTCTTTGTTGCCGCAAGCCCCGGTTTTCTCGATATATATTACAAAGAGGTCTCACTGAAGATAGTCAACGGTGTTTCTTCACTCGATAAAGTATACGGCCCGTGGCATCCCTTGTATCTGTTCTATCTACTGGGGTACTTTATCGCTATGATCACCGTTATCATCCGTGCGGCGGTAAAAAAGCTGATAGGCTCTGTTTTTCACGGGGTATTTCTTGCCATCTCGGTTTTCGTGAACATCGGTGTCTGGCTGATTGAGCAGTTATCGGATATTGACTTTGAGTTTTTATCGGTGTCATACATTATCACCGAGCTGTTCCTTCTGGGAATAGATCAGGTCATGAAGGAAAACCAGCGGCTCAAGGAAATTGTAAATCAAAAGAACGAAGCCGGTCCCACACATACAGGTGACGACAATACGGCATCTTCCCTGCCCGACGGCAATTTCAAAGAGGTTTTTATACACGGGCTCGATACGCTTACCCCCAAAGAGCGTGAGCTTTTCGATGAGTACGTGTCCGGCAAGACGACTAAGGACATTCTTGAGTCTATGAACATCACGGAGAATACTCTCAAGTTCCATAATAAAAATATCTACAGCAAGCTTGGTGTCAAATCACGCAAGCAGCTGATCGAAATACATAAACTGATCTCGGAATCAGACGTTGAAGACGACACGTGCGTCAATGTTCAGCAGTAAAGTAAAAAAAGACAGAGCAGAGACTCCGGACTATCGGTGCATCTGCTCTGATTTTTTATTTCTTTTTGTTTTTTGCCTTTTCCTTGTACGTCCCTATCAGAAATCTGGGGAGAGCCATCATTCTGCCGATGCGGCTGGGCTGGCAAAGGAGGCGGTAGAACCACTCAAGACCAAGCTTAATAAATATTTTGGGTGCTCTTTTAACCGTTCCTGCATATACGTCAAGGGAGCCGCCGAGAGCAAGGCAAAGTCTGACAGAGGTGAGTCTGTCCTTATTTGCGGCGATCCACTTTTCCTGTGCAGGTACGCCGAAGCAGACAAACAGTATCCTGGCGCCGCTTGCGTTTACCGCATCTATAACCTTATCGTTTTCTTCGCCGGATTTATCAAAATATCCATCATGAGTCCCGCAAAATACCGTACCCGGGTATTTTTCTCTGAGCTTTTCCGCCGCAGTCTCAGCTACTCCAGGCTTACCGCCAAGGAAAAATATTCCTGCACTGTGCTCGTGTGAGGTACGGACGAGCGCCTCGCCGAATTCAACTCCCGCCACCTTCTCTTTAAGCGGTGTACCAAGTATCTTAGCCGCCTTTACTACACCGCTGCCGTCAGGAAGAACAAGTGCCGCTGAGTTGATCAGCTCATAATTCTCGTTATTCTCAACGCACATCTGGACTATCTCGGCGTTGGGGGTAAACACCGCACCAACGGGAGAATTGCTCTCAATATACTCCCAGGCATAAGATACTGCCTCATCCATAGTTACGTTGTCAAACTCGACACCGCGAACGTTTATTTTTTCGTTTTTTGTCATTTTATTTACCTAAAGAATCCGTCAGATGCTTCCGTCGTCATCGCTCTCAAGGCCGTCACTGCCCACGTGATGCTTTTTAAGGGACAGATTGTGTGCCTCGATCTGCTTCTCTGCCTTGCTTGTAATACCGAAGAACTTACCTATACGTATAGTCTTTGCACCGAAGATATAAGCAACGGTACATACAAGGAGAGCGGGGATGATGATAATAAAATACACTGCGGGGTTACCGGGCATAAGCACCAGAATAAGTCCGAGATACATACCCTCAAGTACCATTGCCGCAAAACCCGCAACAAAATGGAGAGAGCCTGCCCACTCATATCCGAAGGCACCGTCCGCACGGCCGAAGATAAAGCCGATCAGTATCAGCACGGCAAGGAGGAGATTGGGGATATTAGCCGCAAATGAAAGCCAGAAGCCCTTTGCACCGGAATACTTTTCCCTCTTGCCGTCAATACGGATCTTATCCTTCGCGCCCGCCTCCCAAACGGTATTATAAAGGAGAACGAGGTAAAATACCACAGAAAATATACCGCTGACAACAAGACCGGTGGTCCCCGCAATTACCTCAGCAGCGGTGGTAACGGCAAAGCCGAATATCATCATTCCAATCTGGTTGATGAGCAGTTTGATTATAACGCCTATATTTTGCTTAAAAAAATTTTTCATCAGATGATCTCCCGAACAGTATTTACTTATACAATTCTATAATATGGGGGATAAAAAATCAATAGTTTGCTCCTAAAATTTACACTTTATCCACTAATGATACAAAATATTATGTATAATATGAGGTGTATACTCATTATCTATGCGGAGGACAGGATATGGCATCGGTAAAGGTAGATATAAGAGAATTTCCCGCTCTCATACGTGAATATTCCCAGTACAAAAGCGTGATCGCAGGAAGCGCGGAGAAAACAGTGACCGAATATATGCTTGATCTGCGTACCTTTTTCCGTTATCTTACCGCCAGAGAAAAGGGGCTCGGATTTGACGACGAGACTCTCGAGTCTATAGATATATCGACAGTTACAGAGGATTTTATCTTAGGTGTGACCACTGAGGATATATTTGACTTTCTCTATTATGCAGACACGGTCAGAGATAACAAATGGTGCGCAAAGTCCAGAAAGCTGTCAGCAATAAAGGGCTTTTACAAGTATCTCGTTCAGAAAAAGCGAGTCCTTGAGACCAATCCTGCCGCAAACATTGAAGCCCCAAAGAGAAAACAGCAGCTGCCGAAGGTGCTGTCACTCTCGGAAAGCATTGCCCTGCTGGATGCGGTGAATAACGATGAAGCATCCAAAACAAGAGAAAGAGACTATGCCATAATTACTCTTTTTCTCAACTGCGGAATGCGACTGTCCGAGCTGTGCGGTATCGGAATATACGATATCGACAGCGAACTGAGATCGCTGAGAGTGATCGGTAAAGGCTCAAAAGAAAGAATAGTATACCTTAATTCCGCCTGCAAGACCGCTCTCGAGGCCTATCTCAGAATACGTCTGACCGAGCCATACAGAAGCGCAAAGACACAGACACTGTTTCTCAGTCTGAGAATGCAGGGTATCAGCAACAAAACGGTACAGCATATCGTTTACAAGTATCTTGCTGCCGCAGGCCTTGAATATAAGCATTATTCCGTGCACAAGCTCAGACACACCGCCGCTACTCTTATGTACCAAAGCGGTAACGTTGATGTCCGTGTACTCAAGGACATTCTCGGTCATGAGCAGCTCAACACAACACAGATATATACTCACGTAAGCGACGCACATATGGAAAGTGCAATGGAGCAGAACCCCCTCTCCTCGGTGGCTCCTCCCAAAAAGCAAATAAAATAGGGGCTGGCCCACAGGGTGGGACAGCCCGCGAACCGCGGAGCGGCAGAAAAGCTTACTTCTTGTCGTTTGCCTTGTTGTCCTTTTCCTGCTTGTTCTGATTCTGGTTCTTGTTCTCCTGCTTGTTCTGGTTCTGCTGTTCCTGCTTGTTCTGCTTCTGCTGCTTATTGTCTTCCATGTTTTTTACTCCTTTTTCTTTAATTACTGCGCACAGATTTATGTGCACTGTAATTATGGTCTTAAAACACAGAAAATATACACATTTTTTTACTCTTTATACCGAGAGGAAATATAATGGACAATATATACCCACTTAAATTAAAGCCGGTTCTCAAAGACGCTATTTGGGGCGGATACAAGCTGGCAGAGAAATACGGTGCCGCAGTACCCGGGACCCAGGTTGCGGAAAATTGGTGTCTTACCGTAAGAGATGACGGTATGTCGCTGATCGAAAACGGAGTCTATGCCGGAAAAGCACTCGGCGAATATCTCGCCGAGGCGGGAAGATATAAAAGCACACCCTTCCCTCTCCTAATAAAATTTATTGACGCAGGTGCCGATCTGTCAGTTCAGGTACACCCCGATGATGTTTTTGCACGTCTCGTTGAAAACGATTCGGGAAAGACAGAGATGTGGTATATCGCAGAAGCTGAGGAAGGCGCACAGATCGTTTACGGTCTCGAGGAAGGTGCCGATAAGAAGGATCTTCTCTCAGACAGCGGCGACACTATACGAAAAGCACTTAACTACATAGACGTAAAAGCGGGAGAGGTATATTACATTCCCTCCGGTCTTGTACACGCCCTCTGCGGCGGTATAGTTATAGCCGAGATACAGCAAAGCTCCGATCTTACCTATCGCCTCTACGATTACGGACGTATCGGAAAGGACGGTAAGCCGAGAGAGCTTCATACAGAAAAAGCCATTGAATGCATAAGGAGCTTTTCCGAAGAGGATATCACAGCTCTCAGGTACAGAAAAGGCTCGTCCGGTGACAGTACCGTATTAGCAGATTCGCAGTATTTTACAGTAAAGCTCCTCTCACCCACAGAAGGCGATATCAAGCTCAGTACAAACGGACACGACTGTTCTCTTGTAGCGGTAGAGGGAGAAGCCGAGATAATATCCGGCGGAAAGAGCTACTATATAAAAAAGGGAGAGAGCTATTTTCTCCCCCTTGAGCTGGGTGAATATACAGTCAGAGCCGCGGAAAAGGCGGATATTATCCTCTCTTATTCAAACCTGTAAAAATCTCCTTTGGGAGAAAGGATATAAAAATGCACGAAAATCATCGAGACCGAGTAAAAACCAGATTTCTAAAAGAAGGACTTGACAGCTTCGCCGATCACGAGGTGCTTGAGTTTCTGCTCTTCTTTGCAATACCGCAAAAGGATACGAATCCTATAGCCCATACCCTGCTCGAACATTTCGGTTCTCTTTCCGCTGTATTTAATGCGGATATTTCAGAGCTGACCCAGGTACCGGGCATTGGTCAGCATTGTGCCGTACTGATAAAAGCCATACCTTCTCTTGCCAGACGGTATATCTCTGACGGCAGCAGTGATGACAATATTTTTGACACTATCTCAAAGGTGGCAGAGTTCTTGATAAAGAAATATATCGGCTCTACCGCTGAAACGGTATATCTCGTACTGCTTGACAATAAATACCGCATGATAGACTGTGTTAAGGTACACGAGGGCTCGGTAAACTCTGCTATGATATCCACGAGAAAGCTGGCAGAAATAGCTCTTTTCAAGAGAGCGTCCATGGTAGTGCTTGCACATAACCATCCAAGCGGTACTCCCATTCCCTCAAGTGAAGATCTCTACACAACGAGAATGGTGGCAGACGCCTTTTCTTCTCTTGAGATAACCATGCTCGACCATATTCTTGTGGCAGGTGACAAGTATTCAACCCTGCTTAATACCTCCCAGAGTGTTTTCCGCTCAGCCGCGGACAGACGGCAGTTCTTTGCCGCTCCGACAGATAAAAATGAGGAATAATAAAAAGCCCATCAATGGGCTTTTTATTATTCATTATCATTTATTGTTCTCAAAATATCTCTTAATAGCTTCAAAGGAGCGGTCGCTGATGCTGTGCTCCATTTTGCAGGCATCCTCAACTGCCGTCTCCTCGTCAACACCGAGACGCATAAGAAGTGTTTTAAGCAGATCGTGACGGGCGTATATCTTCTCTGCTACCTCACGGCCGATATCGGTAAGTCTGAGATTGCCTGAGGGCTCTACCTCAACGTACCCGCCGCTCTTGAGAAGCCCTATGGCACGGCTGACGCTGGGCTTTGAATATTTCATATGCTCTGCAACATCAAGTGAACGTACGGTTCCCTTTGATCTTGAAAGAACATATATAGTCTCAAGGTACATTTCACCCGATTCCTGAAGATGCATATACTCACCCCTTTTCCTTTTGTAGCCGTCTGTAATAAAAACAACAAAGCTACAGTACATATATAATAGCATACAATTTATTTTTTTGCAAGTTTTCTTTTTCTACGGGGGTAAAGAAAACAATATTCCACAAAAAACACGATCCGTTTTGGTTAAAATATATAAATTTAAAAATTTCAAAAAAAACTATTTACAACCGTTTTTTTCTGTGGTATAATAACCCCAGTTAGTCGAGGCTAACTTCTTTTTAAGACATCGGTTAGCATATGCTAATCAGTAACATTTCTGTATGGGAGCTGAGTATATATTATGACCCTTAAGGATGCTGAAGCAGGTAAGGAATATATAATCGATATGATCGATACCGATGATGAAGAGCTCAACGCATTTCTCTTCTCCCTCGGTTGCTACAGCGGAGAACCCATTACAGTTGTATCTCATCTCAGCAACAGCTGTGTTGTGTCAATTAAGGACGGTCGCTACAATATCGACCATCAGCTTGCAGAGGCTATCGTAGTAGTCTGAAGCACTGCCTTGACAAAAAGTAATTGAATACGGTTACTTTTTTTTTCCATCAGTTAGCCGTAGCTAACTGAAGTAAAAAGTATTTTACAGATACCCTGTCAAAATAAATCTATCACCCATACTCGGAGGACAAAAACTATGAGAATCGCTCTTGCGGGCAACCCCAACAGCGGCAAAACGACAATGTACAACGCCCTCACCGGCTCAAATGAGAAGGTTGGAAACTGGGCGGGTGTTACAGTTGACAAGAAAGAACACCCTATAAAGAAAAGCCTTTACTCGGGTAAAGAAGAGCTTATCGCGGTAGACCTTCCCGGTGCGTATTCTATGTCTCCCTTCACCTCTGAAGAGAGCGTTACCAGCGAATACGTTAAAAATGAAAACCCCGATGCGATAATCAACATCGTAGATGCTACCAACCTCAGCAGAAGCCTTTTCTTCACCACTCAGCTTCTCGAGCTTGATATTCCCGTAGTTGTTGCCCTCAACAAAGCAGATATCAACAAGAAAAAGGAGACCAAGATCAACTCCGAGCTCCTCAGCAAAAAGCTTGGTTGTCCTGTAATTGATACAGTTTCCACCTCTGCAGACGGACTCAGCGAGGTAGTCAAGGCCGCAGCAGACTGTCTCGGCAAATCTCAGAGTGCCCCCTACTCTCAGGCTGACATCGATCTAACCGACAAGAAAGCGGTTGAGCAGGAGGACAGAAAGCGCTTTGCTTTTGTAAACAGCCTCGTTAAAGAGGTTGAAAACAGAAAGGTGCGTACAAGAGAGAAAAACTATCAGGACAAGATAGATGCGATCCTTACCAACAAGTGGCTGGGTATCCCGATCTTTGCCGTAGTTATGTTCCTTGTGTTCCAGATCTCCCAGGCGTGGCTCGGCGCATGGATTGCCGAGGGTTACGTGTTCAATGAGGGAGCTGAGAACGAGTTCGCTATTCCCGGACTTGTTACCCTTATCGATGCTTTCAAGGAATGGGTAGCCGGTGCTCTTGAGGGTGGAAACGAATTTCTCGTTGCTCTCCTTACCGAGGGTATTATCGGCGGTGTAAGTGCTGTTGTAGGTTTCCTTCCCCTTGTAATGGTAATGTACTTCCTTATCGCACTCCTTGAGGATTGCGGTTATATGGCACGTGTTTCCGTTGTTCTTGATCCTATCTTCAAGAAGGTCGGCCTTTCCGGTAAATCGGTCATTCCCTTCGTTATCGGTACCGGTTGTGCCATCCCCGGCGTTATGGCTTGCCGCACCATCCGTGATGAGCGTGAAAGAAGAGCGACCGCAATGCTTGCTCCCTTTATGCCCTGCGGTGCAAAGCTTCCCGTAATCGGTCTTTTCGCAGGTGCATTCTTTGGCGAGGCCTCCTGGGTAGGTACTCTTATGTACTTCGCAGGTATAATTATAATCCTTGTCGGCGCACTGATCGTCAAGAAGATAACTCTTGTCAAAAACAAGAAATCGTTCTTTATCATAGAGCTTCCCGAGTATAAGCTTCCCTCTCTCTGGACCGCTTGCAAGTCCATGTTCAGCCGCGGTTGGGCATACATAGTAAAAGCAGGTACTATAATCCTTCTCTGCAATGCAGTTGTATTTATTATGCAGTCCTTCAGCTGGAACTTTACTCTCGTTGAAGAAGGTGCTGAAAACACATCTATCCTTGCATCTATTGCAGGCCCCATAGCAATTCTTCTTATTCCTATAGGAATCAGCGCTTGGCAGATGGCCGCTGCCGCAGTCACCGGATTTATCGCCAAGGAAAACGTTGTCGGTACTCTTGCGGTTTGCTACGGTATATCAAATCTTATTGATACCGAGGCTCTCGAAATGGTGGAAGGTGCGGGTGCCGGTGTTGCCGAGACCTTCGGCATTACCGCTGTTGCGGCACTGGCTTACCTTATGTTCAACCTCTTTAGCCCTCCCTGCTTCGCAGCTATCGGCGCGATGAACTCCGAGATGAAGAGTGCTAAGTGGTTGTGGTCCGGTATCGCCCTTCAGCTTGGTGTGGGTTACACCGTTGCTTACCTTGTGTATACCGTCGGAACTCTTATCACCGCTCCCGCTACTCTTGCTGTAGCTCCCGCAGTATGCGGTCTTGTGGCAGTGCTCGTTATGATCGGTATCGTGGTAGGCCTTTGCATGGGCGCAGGCAAAAAGGCAAAAATCGCAAAATAAAACTGCTATTTAAGGAAAAAAACATGGTTCAAAACATTATTATCATTGCCGTTATAGTTTTAATAATCGGTGCTGCCGCATTCTACGTATACAAAGCAAAGAAAAGCGGGAGAAAATGCATCGGCTGTCCCGATGGATGCTCCTGCTCCTCAAAGGAAAATGGATGCTCCTGCTGCTCGGGACACAAGGATAATTAAGCCAGACATCAACCATACATAAATTTCTCTACCTCAAAGGAAAGAACCGCCGACTTGCGTCAGCGGTTCTTTTTCCATCTTTTTATCAACGGGAAAATCGATAAACTGTTTACTTTAATATTTTTTTGTGATACAATACAAAATGCAGTATTATGTCACAAAAAAAGCAAAGGAGGATGCTTATGGACAGATTTGAATTACATTCGGACTATATCCCTACAGGCGACCAGCCACAAGCAATTGAAAAACTGACCCAGGGTGTTCTCGACGGCGCGCGAGGACAGACACTGTTAGGTGTAACCGGAAGCGGTAAGACCTTTACCATGGCTAATATTATTGCCAACGTCAACCGCCCTACCCTGGTTTTTGCCCACAATAAAACCCTCGCGGCACAGCTTTGCTCAGAGTTCCGTGCATTCTTCCCGAACAATGCGGTAGAATACTTTGTCTCCTACTACGATTACTACCAGCCCGAGGCATATATCCCCGGCAAGGATATGTATATCGAAAAGGATGCCCTTATAAATGACGAAATAGACAGACTTCGTCACAGTGCTACTTCTGCTCTTTTTGAAAGACGGGACGTTATAATCGTAGCCAGCGTTTCCTGTATATACAGCTTGGGTGATCCCATTGAATACAAGAATCTCGTGCTCGGAATCCGTCCCGGTATGACTATGGACAGAAACGAGTTTATTGAGAAGCTGGTATCGATAAACTACGAGCGCAACGATATAAATTTCATTCGTGATAAATTCAGAGTAAGAGGAGATACTGTTGACCTGCTTCCCGCCTCCTCCGGTGAAAAAGCGATCAGAGTTGAATTTTTCGGCGATGAGATAGACAGGATATCCGAGATACACACGGTAACCGGAGAGGTACTGCGGACTCTTAAATACTACTCGGTATACCCTGCCACACACTATGCTGTATCTGACGATAAAAGAGAAAAAGCACTCAAAGAGATCGAAGATGAAATGCGTGAGCGCGTAGCGTTCTATAAAGAAAACGACAGACATCTCGAAGCACAGCGAATAGAGCAAAGAACTAAATACGATCTTGAAATGCTCAGAGAGATCGGCTTTTGCTCCGGTGTTGAAAACTATTCGAGAGTTTTATCGGGGCGTGCTCCCGGCTCAACACCATATACCCTCCTCGATTATTTCCCGTCAGACTATCTTATGTTCGTTGACGAGGCACACGTTTCCCTTCCTCAGATCCGCGGTATGAGCGGAGGAGACAGAGCAAGAAAGGAAAATCTCGTTGAATACGGATTCCGGCTTCCCTCCGCCTTTGATAACCGTCCTTTGTATTTCAATGAATTTGAGAGCAAGGTCAACCAGGTCATATACGTAAGTGCAACACCCGGCGACTATGAAAAAGAGCACTCTTCCCAGACAGTGGAGCAGATAATCCGTCCCACCGGTCTTGTGGATCCGGAAATATCGGTACGTCCCATTGAGGGTCAGGTAGATGATCTTATTTCAGAAATAAAGGGTTGTGTTTCGAGAAAAGAGCGCGTACTTGTGACCACTCTTACCAAGAAAATGGCAGAGGAGCTCACCGACTATCTTGAAAGCAACTCCATTAAGGTAAAATATATTCACCATAACGTAGAGTCTATGGAGAGAATGGAGATCATACGTGATCTCAGACTTGGTGTATTTGACGTTCTCGTAGGTATTAATCTGCTCAGAGAGGGTCTTGATATACCGGAGGTATCACTGGTAGCTATACTGGATGCCGATAAGGAAGGACTTCTCCGTTCGGAGACCGCACTGATACAGACAGTGGGACGTGCGGCAAGAAATGAAAAAGGCAGAGTAATAATGTACGCTGACGTTATTACAAAATCCATCAGAAACGCAATAGACGAAACAGAGCGCCGCCGCAGGATACAAATGGATTACAACAGAGAAAACGGTATTACCCCCCAGTCTGTTGTCAAGGAAGTGCGTGAACTCATAGATATTTCCGCCGGCGACGATAAAAACAAAAAGGGCAAAAAACAAGGAAAGAAGCTCTCCGCCTCCGAAAGAGAAAAGGAGATCGAGACTCTTACCAAAGAAATGCGTGCTGCCGCATCTGCTCTTGAATTTGAAAAAGCGGCCTTCCTGCGAGACAGGATAAACGAGCTGAAAGCAGCAAAATAAATTCCCGAAAGGAAGAAAAATGGCAAAGAATCTCACCGTGCGGGGTGCACGGGTAAATAATCTTAAAAACGTAGATATTTCGATCCCCCGTGACAAGCTTGTTGTTTTCACCGGTCTTTCCGGCTCGGGAAAATCATCCCTTGCCTTTGACACGATATATGCCGAGGGGCACAGAAGATTCGTTGAATCTCTGTCCTCATACGCACGGCAGTTCCTCGGACAGCTTGATAAACCGGATATAGATATGATCGAGGGACTCTCCCCCGCTATATCCATCGATCAGAAGACCACGTCCAAAAACCCCCGTTCCACAGTAGGAACCGTAACCGAAATATACGACTATCTCCGTCTGTTGTATGCGAGAGTGGGAATTCCCCACTGTCCCGTGTGCGGCAAGGAAATAAGACAGCAGTCCACCGACGTTATAATCGACCGGATCACATCTCTTGAGGAAGGAACACGATTCCTTGTTCTCGCACCGGTGGTACGAGGCAAAAAGGGTATGCACGAAAAGGTCTTTGCGGATGCGAAGAAAAGCGGATATTCAAGAATCAGAGCCGACGGAATACAGTACGAGCTTGACGATACCATCTCTCTTGAGAAAAACAAAAAGCACGATATTGATATTATCGTTGACCGTCTCGTTATGCGTGAGGATATCAAGAGCAGACTTACCGACTCGGTGGAAACTGCCCTTAATCTTGCAGACGGTCACGTAAACATAATAACCGTTCCGAGAGGAGACGAGGAAGAACAGACTATGGATTTTTCTCAGAGCTATGCCTGCGAGGAGCACGGTATCAGCTTCGGTGAGCTTGAGCCCAGAATGTTCTCCTTTAATAACCCCTTTGGTGCTTGTCCCGAGTGTCTCGGAATCGGTGTGAAAAGAAGAGTATCTCCCTCCAAAATAATACCCAATAAGTCGCTGTCTCTTTCTGAAGGCGCGATAGTGGTAAACGGCTTCAAAACCATAGCTCCCGAAAGCTGGAACGGACCGCTTCTCATGGCGGTAGTAGAGCGAATGGGATATACGCTTGATACCCCCCTTAAGGGATATTCAAAGGATGACCTTAACGCACTTCTCTACGGTACCGGACTTGAGCTATATACCGTTGACAGATATTTCGGC
>JAFQUL010000223.1 GCA_017408535.1 Clostridia bacterium | reverse complement strand
TTACCGATATTGACGTAGAAAAGCAGGACCGTTCCGGATATGCTCATTTCGGCAGAGAAGAGGGTATCGGCGGCTATAACAATGACGGCACGGTAAAAGAGGGTGCAAAGATACTTTATCTTACCAATGAAAATAAAAATACCGTTACCCTTGATATAAACGGCACTACATATACCGGCCTTGTGGAGATTCTTAAAGCAAATCAGTATATGGAGGATCCTCTCATCATCCGCGTGCTTGACAGAATTACAACCAACCAGTGGAAAACTACAGAAGAAGCTCCCCGTACAAAGGATGAGACAATGATCGGTGACGAGTATTTTAAGAGCCTGTTTTCCGATAAGCAGGGAGAGAATCTTGCCGGCCTGTCTATAAACGTATATGTTTCAAAGCTCGATAAGCGATTTGAATACGTAACTACTCCTGACGGTATTGAACTTGTCGCTGCGGTTGATGAAGAGACCTCAAGTAATGATATCGATGCTACTATGCTACAGATCGAGAACGCAAGCAACGTAACTATTGAGGGCGTCGGCAGTAAGGCTGAAATATATCAGTTCGGTATCGGATTTATGTATTCCGATTCTATTGAGGTAAAAAACCTTAGCTTCAGACATTATCCCGAGGACGGACTTCAGCTTTTAGCATACGGTTCTGCCGGTGCCTGCAATCTTCACGGATACTATTGGGTTCACAACAACACCTTCAAAGAAGGTCTTGATAACTGGGGTGTAGGTGATTCGGACGGTGATGAATCTGTTTCTCTTGCAGATGTAAGAAACGTTACTTTTTCTTTTAATAAATTCTACAAGACCGGAAAAACATTAATACTCGGCGGATGGGAGTATGATGCGTGCCTTAATATGACCTTCCACCACAACTACTATATGCTGTGTGAACAGAGACTTCCTCTCAGCCGAAACTCCAATATCCATAACTATAATAATTACTTTGTAAGCTGTGATAGAGGTCTCAGCCCGAGAGTTTCTACTTATGTTTTCAGTGAGGCAAACTATTTTGACGGCGTCGGAGAAGCATATTACGGTGATGCGGGATCCGAGCCCTGGGGTGCTGTAAAGTCCTTTGGTGATATATATCGCAGTACCGGCGTTGATGACATAGTGGTTAAAGTTACCGAACGTGATGCTTATGTTGAGAACACCTGTAAGCCTGATGAAAAGGTGGATTATTCAAAATTCGATACAGATTCCGAGCTGTTCTACTATGATGCGGAGAATAAGTGCTCTGACGTAGAAATACTTCATGAGGCGAAAGACGTGCCCGAATTTGTACCCCAATATGCGGGTGTAGGAATCCTTACGAGAATGGATTTCCCGACCGACGCGGAATAATAACTAACCACAGGAAAGGATAGCATATCATTATGAAAAAAAGTATTTTTGCAATGCTCGTCCTGTTGGCTTTGCTTGCAACCACTATGACCGCCTGTGCTGATGCACCTGGCACCGACGACCCAGTCACAGATCCTGCGGAAACAACAGATCCTGCTGCTGATCAGGCAGAGTCCACCGAAAAGCCTACTATCTTTGTAGTAGGTGATTCTACCGTAAACAAGGACTCCGATCCCAGCTTTTACTACCCCTGCGTTGGTTACGGCGCAGCGCTTGAAAACTATGTGGCAGACGGAGTGAAGGTCGTCAATCTTGGTCTGTCGGGGAGTAGCTCAAAAAGCTATAAAATGAAAGAGGAGTATTACGAATTTTTAGGCGGCATAAAGGAAGGCGACTATCTGATTATCTCTTTCGGTCACAATGACGAAAAAAGCGAGGATAGTGATCGTTTTACCGATGCGTCAAAATCCTATACCGAGCACGGATCTTTCGGATATTATCTGAATAAATACTATATAGAGAGGGCAAGAGAAAAGGGTGCTACCCCCATTCTCTGTACCCCTATCGTCCGTGCTTCTGCGAATGATGACTACACCGAATCCTGCGGTCATATTACCGCGACCGGAGATTACCGTCAGGCGATTCTTGATCTTGCGGAGGCCTGCGACGTACCGGTGGTGGATATGACATCTATAACCAGAGCCAGATATGAGGAGCTTGGCTTTGAAAAGGCCTGCCTTTATCACGGTGTTCAAAATGCAAAATACGCGGAGGATGGTGTCACCGTCCTGTTCACGGGAATAGATACGACTCATCTGAACATATACGGCGCAAACTATATGGCTTACCGTCTTTCCTCTGAATTGAAAAATATCGAAGGGATCGGCAAATGTATTGCAGATAACCTTACTGAACCTACAGAGGATCTGCTTGTGCCGGGAGAAGAAAGCGTGATCCTCCCGGTAGGATAAGCGAAATAAACAAACTCTAAATGGGTTGTGAAAAAACAGACCGAGAAAAAAGAACTGCAAGCCTACGAAAAGTAAGCTTGCAGTTCTTTTATATAACGAATACCACGGGTCAAGTGAAGCTGTCAGTAGAAAGCAATAATGTAACAGAGAATTAAACGTTATTTACAGCCAGGAGCAAAAGCAGATTGATTTTATATTTAAGTTGTGGTAAAATTGTATTATCAAACAAAAAAGGATAAGGCATAGAAAATGAAAAAATATATTCCTTTCCCTGCGTACCCCGATTTAGCACCTCTTGATATATCATATATATTTGAGGATGAGAAGCCTGCGGGTAAGCATGGATTTTTAACTGTAAACGGTGACGAATTCTGTTTTGAGGACGGTACGTCCGTGCGTTTCTGGGGCACTAACCTTAACGGCGGTGCTAACTTCCCTGAGAAGCCCTATGCCGAAAAGCTGGCTAAGCGTCTTGCCGCATACGGCTGTAATATAGTAAGGCTTCATCAGATGGATTCCGAGTGGGCCACCCCCAATATTTATCAGTTTACCAAGGGTCGCCGTATGAAGGATACCACTACCTATGACCCCGAGTCCTTTGACCGCCTTGATTATCTTATCTATTGCCTGAAAAAAGAGGGTATATACGTATACCTTGATATG
>JAFQUL010000222.1 GCA_017408535.1 Clostridia bacterium | reverse complement strand
TCTATCAGCTCTGACTGAGACTCAATAGGCTTATCGGTATATATTCCACCCCAGGGATTATTCCAATCTCCGTGATAGTCTGAGCCGGTTATAGTCCTCAAGTTATGCTCCTTTGCCCAATTAAGAGCAATATCATCAGTATACCTGTCATCGTGACTGTAATTTATTGCCTCTATCCCATCAACCTTGTCACGTGACAGCGGTTCGCCTACTCTGCGGAATATTTCGGTAGGAAGAATTGTGAGACCGTCTCTGAATGGGTGTGACTGGTATATCATGCAACCGTGATCGTGAGCGATACGTGTAAGTTCCTCCTTGGTCAGCTTATAGAAGGACATACCGAGATCAAGAATAAAATCTCTGTTTATGTTATATACAAGAAACTCGCAGTAGGCAGGCTCATCTATCTGCACCTCGACACCGCAGAAAACAGTAAGCTTACCTTCGGCAGCCTCCTCCATCCTACGATAACCGTCCATATAGAAATCTGCACGTTCGTTCAGATTCAGTCCTTCAATATTTTTATAGTCCAGAACCTCTCTGCTCCAGTGATTGGTAACGTTTACTCCGGAATACCCCATTTCGCTGTAAGCTTGGACTATCTGCTCGGCTGTAGCCCCGGCACAAGGGCTTACGTCAGTGGTATGGAGATGCATTTCATATTTATACATTTTCTATCTTCCCTTCCTTTATAAGTCGATATTCTCTGTTTCTCAGCACAGATACCAACTCAGTGTTTGAGGTAATAGGCGCTTCTGTAGCAATACCTCCGCCAATACTTCCGCCTGTATAACAAAGATCGGATCCCGAAATACTGCCCATTCCATAATACTCAGCCCTCTCGCAAGCAAAAAAATCCCTGCATATATCCGCCCTACGATGATTATATACCTCAAGGCCTTCAACATCGTCATAATCAAGAAATATCGAACCCGGTGCAAACGGAGATGCTTGATATACCAACATATCTCCCTTTGAATGTATGTATTTTATAAGATCAGAAAAATACATTGGATCTGCTTTTTCCTCATCAAAATCAAGTATAAACTCCGGCGTTACTCCGTATATAAGAAAATCCCCCGGTACGTGTGTTACGGTGGTCACCTCCGCGCCTAAAAGCACGGTGAGATCATTGCCCGCCGCTGTCTTCAACTTTTCATACGCGGAAACAAACTCCTCTCCAAGCTTTTTAATATCTTTTTCGGCATACACTTCATTTTCAAAAACACTCTTACCCCAAGGGTTGGTAAGTACTAGTCCGCTGTAGCCAGCATCAATATATTTCTCTACAACCTCTTCCGCAGAGGGAGCATCAGAAAATTTCGGGGCAAAATCCTTTGTTTGAAGATGTAACTCATACTTATACATTACTTTACCTCTTTTTTGGTCATAAATCTGTATTCCGGATGCATTTCACCTATGATGGGTGTACAGTCCTCAGGCAATGACAAAGCGTAGCGGCCGCTTTGAAGGATCTCAACCAGCTCTGTCTGAGTATTTATGGGGCATTCAGAATATATACCCCCCCAAGCTCTTCCGCCCGCCCCGTGATAATCGGAGCCCGTGGTAGTCATAAGATTATATGCTTTTGTCCATGCAAGAGCAGTATCATTTACATAATAATCACCGCTTCCGTAATTGATCGATTCCATGCCGTCAATTTTATCCCGTGATGGTGCCTCGCCGACACGGCGAAAAATATCCGGGGACAACACAATAGGCCAAGGACGGAACGGGTGCGCCTGATATATAAGACATCCGTGATCGTGAGCAATACGAATAAGTTCTTCCAGAGGAAGCTTGTAAAAACGTGTTCCGAGATCTACCATAAAATCTCTATCAACATTATACACAAGATAGTCATTACGTCCAAGCGTGATCTCAGCACCACAAAATACCGTAAGCTTATCACCGGCAGTCTCTTTTAGATGAAGATAGCTGTCTATATAAAAATCAGCCAGTTCCTCGGCACTCTTCCCCTCGAGCCCCCATCTATATATAACGTATTCGCTCCAGTGGTTGGTAAGATTAATACCGGAATATCCCTTTTCGTGATATACCCTCACAACATGTTCATGAGTTGCGCTGGCACAAGGACTTACGTCAGCGGTATGAAGATGCATTTCATATTTATACATTTTCTATCTTCTCTTCCTTTATAAGCCGATATTCTCTGTTTCTCAGCACAGACACCAGTTCAGTATTTGAGGTAATAGGCACATCTGTAGCGATACCGCCGCCAAGGCTACCTCCGCTATAGGAAAGGTCAGAGCCGGATACACAGCCTAAGTCAAAATATTCAGCTCTGTCTGCGGCAAAATGATTACAGCAAATATCCGCTCTGCGGTGATTATATACCTCAAACCCATCAGCGGTAGACTCCGGATGTTTATCCTTTTCTGAAAACTCAACCACTATCGACCCGGGTGCAAAAGGAGCCGCTTGATACAGTAACACGCCGTCCCTTGAATGAATATATGAAGCAAACTCGGAAAACCAATCTCTATCAGCGCGGGAAGGATTATAATCAAACAAAAATTCCGGAGTAATACCGTATAACAGAAAGTAACCGTTAGCACACTCTACAGTAGCTTCTGCTCCCATAAAAACGTCAAGGCTGTTACCTGCAGCAGTTTTCAGCTTTTCGTATGCTGAAAGAAATTCCTCAGCAAGCTGTTTTATTTCCTTCCCCTCGTGAGCTGCGTCGCTGAAAACCTTTTTTCCCCATGGATTAGTAAGTACCATGCCACGGTATCCGGCGGCAATATGTGCCTCAACTGTCTCCTCTGCGGAAATATCGGAACGGCCGCTATAGGTAAAATCTGCCGTTAATGAATGAAGATCGTATTTGTACATAGCTTCACCTACTTCTTTCTTAGTGAGTATTGTAATTTCTTATAGTTCGGAAGAAAGCTCTCGACCAAAGAATAAAAACCTCTTCCATGATTCTTTTCTTTTATATGTGCTAACTCATGGACAACGACATAGTCTATTTCCTCCGGCGTCAGACGCATAATAAAACAGGAAAAGTTCAGTCTGTTTTTTGGACTGCAGCTACCGTATCTTGTCCTTGCACGGGTTATGCTGATGCCGGTAGGATTAAGCCCCATAACAGCAGACCACCTGGCAACCCTGAGAGGGATATATTCCTTTGCCCTGTGTATCAGAGTCTGTATTTCCGTTTCGCTGTCTGACGAAAATATATCCCGTCTACCGGCGTTTTCTTTCAGCTTTTTAACTACCCATTCACGGTGCTTTTCTACAAAAGAAAAAATCTCATTTTCTCTTGCTTTCTGAGGCACGCGTACCTTAACTGTACCCTCTCTTGTAACTTCAATTGAAAAGCTCCTTCGCTTAGACCTGATAACGGTATAATCAAGTCCGGGATCATAATTATTTTTCATCGAAAATCATTTTGTCGAATGCCTCCTTTACGTCCGAATACATATACAGAGACCCAAAGGCGGCGATCACCTTAATGCCGTTTTTCTTTGCTTCGGTAAATGCTTTTGACACGGCATCAGAAATTTTCGAAAACGCCTCTGCGTTTTTACCCTTTTCTCTGAACACCGTTGCAAGCTCCTCTGATGTAAGAGCTCTCGGATTATCAGGGGTTACGGTAAAGACCTTTTCTGTGATGGGGAAAACGATATCTGAGAGCTCTTTATAATCCTTATCCGCCATTACACCGGTAACAAGATATATCTTTTCACCCTTAAAATACTGCTCAATGCTCTCCACGGCCGCTCTGATACCGTGAGGGTTATGTGCACCGTCCAAAATAACGTAAGGGTCCTTATGAATAATCTCAAATCTTGCAGGCCATCTGGCTGTGGCGAGTCCTGTCTTTACCGCACTGTCGGTAATACGGGTATATTTCTCCTTAAGCAGGTTTGCCGCTTCAAGTACCATGGCAGTATTCTTTTTCTGAAAGACCCCTGCAAGAGAAACAAACACATCGTCATAGTTCTTATATGACATACGCGTTCCCTCGGCTGATGAACCAAGATCACGTATCAAACGGAAATCCGGTAAATAAACAGGAGCATTTTTCTC
This sequence comes from Clostridia bacterium, assembly GCA_017408535.1. GTDB lineage: Bacteria > Bacillota > Clostridia > Oscillospirales > CAG-272 > RGIG2161. The sequence goes on along the minus strand of JAFQUL010000222.1, from coordinate 21,651 downwards.
CGCAGCTACCATTCTGATAACCTCTTCTGCTTCAGGATTATCCCCATAAAACAGAACGGGACATCCCTCCTTAATTATTCCGGCCTTAGCCGATGCTATCTGACGGTAATCAGAACCCAGCTCTTTTATATGGTCAAGTCCGATAGCAGTTATTACTGAAAGCTCAGGAGAGGTAATGACATTGGTGGAGTCAAGTCCGCCGCCCATACCTGCCTCAAGGATCACGATGTCACAACCATTACGGCTGAAATACTCAAAGGCGGCAACAGTTATAAGCTCAAATTCGGTAGGCTTGTCCTCCATAGCTTCTGCGTAAGGTTTAATAAAGCTGATGATCTCAACAAGCTCATCATTGGGAATATTCACTCCGTTTATTCGCATTCTTTCATTGAAGGTGATGATATACGGAGACGTATAAAGACCGGTCTTATAACCCGATTTTTCAAATATACCGGCCAGCATACAGGAAAACGAGCCCTTACCGTTAGTACCTGCCACGTGAACAAAACGAAGCTTTCTGTGAGGATTTCCGATTCGGTCAAGAAGCTCTATGGTCCTGTCAAGTCCAAGCCGTGATCCCCGCCAGTTTACGCTGTGTATATACTCTATAGTCTCGTTATATGTCAAAGTTTTTCACTTCCTTATTTTTTTCGCTTAAAAGGCAGTATGCCACGCCGCATAATGAACATAATAGCAAAGAACTCGACAGTCCCCACTATGGCTGATACAGCAAGGCCGATAAAAGCACCGACAAAAGGCATACCGAGCCAAAGTATCTTGGCGATGGATTTTATAATAACCTGACCTAAGAGATGAGCAGAAGCTACCGAGAATGCATACTGTACTCCACCCTTTTTCTTGAAAATATACCTCGGAACTGCACCTGCGCAAAATCCGACAGCAGCTGCACCAAGAGTGATAAGCGGAATAACAGCAGGATTTGTTGAGCAGAGACAGCTGACAATATCAGCACAAATACCGCAGGCGGCCCCGTAAAACGGACCGAAAGCAATACCGGCAAGAATTATCGGAAGATTTTCAAATGTTACTCTGTAGTAAACGTTAAAAGTAAAAAAATTCTTACATACGATGCCGATTATTACACTGAGGGCGGTAAGCATTGCGACTGTGGTGACAGTCTGCGTTCTTGAAAGAGTGTTTGGTTTTTTTTGCATAAAAATATCCTCCTTTACAAACAGGGTGCGCTATCGCTGCAGCCACATAAAGGAAGATACTATCCGTTATGCAACAGCGGGATGCGGAACCGGCACCGCTGACGTTTACCGCCAATTCGTCCCGATGACAACTCCCCGTCCATCGGGCACTATCGCGCCGTATCCTACTCTGTTTCTTTTTACAATATGTGTTGTAAAAAACCATTTATAAGTATATCATATTTTTATTTTTTTACAAGTAGTTATATGGATAAAAAATAAGTTTTTATATAAAAAATACCCGATACCTGTGCGGTATCGGGTATTTTGGCTTACTTATAGCTGAGTCTGAAAAGCCAATCTGAATCAAGCTCATCAAGAGTGGCAAACGTGTATCCGCTTGCCTGCAGAGTCTCTATTATGTACGGAAGCGCTTCTACTGTCGGGGAAGTCGTATCGTGCATAAGCATTATCTTCGGATAATATGCAGAGCAGCTACCCACTGTTTCAATAGCAGAGCGTTTAAGATACTCGACTTCAGGCATATCTTCAGGCTTGCCTCCAAGATACCTGTCATTATTTGCACAGGTCCAGTCAAAGCTGGTATATCCGGCTTCCTTTACCGCCTGATAAAATGCAGGAAAATCAGCTTTGGGCAGCGCGTAATTGTTAGAGCCCCCGGGAAATCTGAATATCTTTTCCTCGGGAAGATAACCGAGCGCTTTCTCTACGTTTGCCTCCCAATTTTTTATGTCATTCACAAGTGCCTCGGGAGAGAGATATATGGTGTTAAAATCGTGAGTATTGGTATGACACGCGAGTTTATGCCCTGCCTCAACCATATTCCTGACCCTCTGCGGATAATAGGAAACAAAATCACCTACAGTGAAGAAGGTTGCCTTGACACCGTACCTGTCAAGTATTTCAAGTACCGCATCGTTATGCTTATTTGGACCGTCGTCAAAAGTCAGATAAACAACCTTTTCTCCCTTCCCTTCCACGTTAGTGGGAAGATCATCCCCTGTCAGAGGAGGTGGAGAGGGAGGTGCCGTTGTTTCTTCCGGACCGAGACTTACAACCAGAGCAATGGGATATGCCTCATTGACACTGATATAGAGACCGCCATCTTTACCAACATAATCACATTCAATAATAGTACCCTCTGCAGCATCTGAATGCTTGTACTCGATAGAATATTCAATTCTTGTGTTATCAAAAATGCTGATTATCTCTGCTTCTGTTTTTCCGATCAAAACGGGAACAGATATGAACACATCGCGTGCAGTAGTTATTTCTTTAGTTACCCATTCAACGGTACTGTCTTCGCTCGTCTCCTCTGCACCTGCGGTTATATCCGCACATCCGATACCAAGGGAAAGAACAGATACTATTAACAAAAATAATGCAATAATTTCTTTTAACTTCATCATTTATAAGGTTACACCATCCGGATAGTTTGTTGTTATTGTTATATTGATACGATTCAATTATGAAGCCGTCAGCTTTCAAACAGTGCGTTATTTAATTCATTTATATATATATTCATAAATCGTTTTGCCTTTTCCAGACTGGCTGTAAAGCCCTCCGGCTCGTTATCCGACACACGGTATCTGTATAAGGCTGATGCTATATCACCAAGTTTTAGGTAATAGAAAACTCCGGCATCTACCTTTATGCTATTAATTATCGTGTCGAACATTTGTCTTGACTGCGAATCACTAAGATACTTACCCTTCAGTACCATTTCAGAGTAAGTAGGAATTACCTTTCTCCATGTTTCTGCACAAAGTGCCTCAAGAACAGCAGTAGCCATTCCCGGATTCACATTGGTTTTGGGAACAGAATATGTCTGGAATATTTCATAAGGCATTGAGTAATATTCTTTTTGATTATTATCGTATTTTGGCATAGGAATCAGACCGTAGTCATCCTGCATATTGCGAAATTCGGGCAACTCAGCACTGGAAAGCTTCTGGGTGACCATAAAAACATTACCGGAAACAAAAAGCTGATTGGTTTCGTCACTCCCGGCATCGGAGTATGCACCGGGTCCGTAGCAAAGATCAATTATCTTATGGAGCCCGTTGTACGCCTTTTCCTCGTTAAGAACAAACTCGAATTTATCTTCTTCGGTACGTGAAAGTATGTCAATATCGAAAGCACTCCAGTAACTGTCAGAAGACCAGTAAAAGGGAGAACAGTAACCATACCAGTCTTCGGTGTCACGGAGGTCATTACCGTTAACGTCAATATACATACCGGATGTAAGCTCTGTCTGGTAATCTATTGTCCAGCGTCCTTCACTTACTACATTATAAAGATCCTCGATTTTGTGATCTTCTGCGATCCTTTTATTGAAGTAAGTTGCATGTATGGAACGTATCATCGACAGTGAAAGCGATCCCGCAAGGACAGGTACTTTTCCGTGTGCGCTGACCGCGTCAAAAAACTGTCCTGTCCACCAGGGAGCATCAAAATCAATATAATTATCTTCTATACTGTTGATATCGTAAAAATATCCGTCGAGACCAAAACGCAGAGCAGGTGCAGCTTCAAAACCGATTACTTGATATATATCCTCATCAGCGCCAAAGGTCTTTTCTATTTCATCGTGTATATTTGCAGCAACAGCACGCACGTTTTCTATCTTACAGTTAAGCCTCTCCATAACGTACATATTACGGTTATAGATAGAATCGTTAAGCGGCTCACTTGTCAATTCCTCTACCAATATCTCGTCATCATATACGTTTCCTGTAACGGAAGTTCTGTTTTGCAAAGTCAGAAAACGTATGGTCGCTCCATCGAAATCGAGCTCAGGCAAACTGTCTTCTTCATCACGGTAAAGCTCGGAAAGCTTGTCATCCGCATATATTCCCCCTGTAGTAACATCTGATGAAACAGTAGTATCATCAGTATCCGCCGCCCCGGAAGCACAAGAAGAAAGAATTATTGACATAAGAAGTAAAAGCACAGTTATCCGAAAAAGCTTATTACATTTTCTCAAGGCAATTACCACCTATCCAAGTTATAAATTGCAGGATTCAGCAAAGAAATAATAAATTTTTATTTAGATTTTGTTTGGATCATTCATCAAAGAGTCTGCCATTCAGATCCATCAGAAACATATTCATCCTTCTCTTTTTCTTTTCGAGAACACTGGCAAATTCTTCTCTATTGTTATCAGCTACCGGATATCTGTAAAGGCCGGCACCGATCTCTCCGATCTTTCTGTAATACATGAGTCCTGCATCGATCTTTGTATTGGTTATGATCATATCAAACATCTGCCTTGACTTAGGATCACTTAAGTATTTTCCCTTAAGTACCACCTCGGAGTATACGGGAACAACCTTCCTCCAGGTCTCCGCACAGAGAGCCTCAAGGATGGCGGTAGACTTTTCGGGCTCACGTGCAGTTTTCGGAACCATATAGGTCTGGAATATCTCATATGGCATTGAGTAATATTCCTTCTGCTTTTCGTCATATTTAGGCATAGGGATTATACCGTAGTCACTCTGCATGTTACGGAAATCAGGATCCTCTGCGTATGCAAGCATATGAGTGATCATAAACACATTTCCGGAGGTAAACATATCTTCAACGTCATTACCCTCAAGATTACCAACCGAACCTGTTCCAAAAGAAAGATCCATGATCTTATTAAATCCGTCGTATGCCTTTTCCTCGTTCAAAACAAATTCAAATCTGTCTTCATCATCTCTCGAAAGGATATCAAGATCAAAAGCACTCCAATAAGAATCTGTCGCCCATCCAAACGGCACAGCATAACCGAATCTATCATCGACATCCCTTTCACTGTCACCGTTAAGATCACGGTACATACCCGAGACGAGCTCAGTCTGATAATCTACAGTCCATCTGCCCTCCTCGACTACGGCATAAAGATCCTCTATCCTCTCTTCTTCAGCAATGCTCTTGTTAAAGAAAGTGGCGTGAATAGAACGTATCATTGAAAGGGACAGTGAACCGGCCAAAGCATATACCTTGTCGTCAGCAACAACAGCATCAAAAAACTGTGATGACCACCAGGGAGCATCAAACTCTATATAATCAGTCTCAAGAGAATTCAGATCGTGAAAGAACCCGTCAAAGCTCTTGGTAAGCGACTCTGCAGCCTCAAAGCCTATGACCTGATACACGTCATCGTCTGCACTGAAATGCTTTTCTATCTCAGCGGAAAGATCCTCCGCCTTTGCCAGCGTGTTTTCTATCTTACAGTTGAAACGCTCACAAACGTACATATTGCGGTTGTAGATCGTGTCGTTGAGCGGCTCGCTTTTAAGCTCTTCGACCCATATCTCGTCCTCATATACGTTACCGGTTACGGTTTTTCTGTTCTTCAGGGTAAGAAACCGTATCGTGTCACCGCCGAAATCGAGTTCGGGAAGCTTATCAGCCCGCTCACGATAAAGACTTTCAATGTCTGACGGATTGTATTCACCCGCCGTTGTTTCTGGCGTTGCAGTAGTGTCCTTTGTATCATCCTTGATAATGTCATCGGATGTACATGCGGACAAAGCGATAGCCGCAAGTAAGATAAGTGAAATCATCCTTACAATTTTCATAGAACAAAAACATCCTTTCTGTATATCCTGCATTTACTCTCCAAAGACTTCCTTGTTAAGTTCATCTATATAGATCTTGATCCTACGCTTGTTTTTTTCAAGATTCGAAGCAAATTCTTCCGGTTCATTTCTTTCGATAGGATATCTGTAAAGTGCCGCACCGATACCGTTTATCTTGCTGTAATACATCAGTCCTGCATCTATTTTAGTGTTACCCGTTACCATATCGAACATTTCCCTTGACTGTGGATCGGTAAGATATTTACCTTTAAGAGCAATCTCTGAATATGTAGGAATGACCTTTCTCCATGTTTCAGCGGAAAGTGCCTCGAGAACAGCTGAAATACTGTCGGGATCTCGTGCCGTCTTTGGGATCATATACGTCTGGAATATTTCAAAGGGCATAGAATAATATTCCTTCTGTGCCTGATCAAACTTAGGCATCGGAATTATACCGTAGTCGCTCTGCATATTTCGGAAAAGTGGAATCTCAACGCAGGACAGCTTCTGGGTTATCATAAATGCACCGTCATTTGCGAACATTTCCTCGACTTCGAAATCCTCAAGCCACTTTCCGTATGCACTGTCACCGTAAGAGAGGTCGTATATTTTAAGCATGCCGTCGTACGCCTTTTCCTCGTTGAGATCAAACTCAAATCTGTCATCGTAGCATGAAAGGATACTGATATCAAATGCGCTCCAGTAAGAGTCTACAGCCCAGTAGAAGGAAGTGGCATAACCGTATCTGTCATCGAGATCCCTTTCACTGTCACCGTCAAGATCCTTATACATACCGGAACAAAGTTCTGTCTGATAATCAATAGTCCAGCGTCCTTCCTTCACAACGTTATAAAGATCTTCAATTCCCTCATCCACAGCTATATTTTTATTAAAATATGTAACGTGAATAGAACGCAGCATCGAAAGAGACAGCGAGCCAGCAAGTGTGTATACCTGCTCATCGGTGGCAACCTCGTCAAAAAACTGCGATGACCACCAAGGAGCATCAAACTCTATATACTGGGTATCGAGATCTTTTAAGTTGTAAAAGTATCCGTCAAAGCTATGGACCAAAGCAGGAGCTGCTTCAAATCCAATAACCTGATATATGTCCTCGTCTGCTCCGTATGCCTTCTGGAACATAGGGAAAAGCTCATGAGCCTCGTAGATCTCATTTGTTATTTTGCAGTTAAGGCGCTCCATAACGTACACATTACGGTTATATATAGAATCATTGAGAGGCTCGCTCTTCAGCTCATCTACCCATATCTCATCGTTATATGCCTCACCGGTTATACCGTTGGATTTCATGGTCAGAAAATGTATTGTCTGACCTCCCAGATCAAGCTCAGGAAGCTTATCGTCTCTTTCCCGGTAAAGCTCTGATATATCAGGGGAATTTACAGGGGCATCAGCGACAGGCACAGTAGTTCCCGGCGCATCTGAATCGGAGGAAGAGGTACAGGAAACAACAGATAACAGCATAACAAAGGCAAGAATAATCGAAATGGAACGCGTCGTCATATATGCTCCTTTATAAATTGGAATTACTTTGGTTCTTTAAGTCTATTAAGCTCGTCAAGGAAGGTCTTCACATCCTTGAACTCGCGGTATACAGAGGCAAATCTTACGTATGCAACCTCATCAACCGCACGAAGGTGCTTCATTACAAGCTCACCTATTTCTCTGGACTGTATCTCGCTCTTGAGAGAAGTCTGTATTTCATTCTCAATAGCATTAACTATTTCCTCTGCGTTTACCGGACGCTTCTGACAAGCTTTGAGAATACCGCCGAGGAGCTTGGATCGGTCAAACAGCTCCTTATCACCGTTCTTTTTTACGACGATAGTCTGAATAGAATCTATGATCTCATAGGTGGTAAACCTTTTCTGACAATTTTCGCATTCTCTTCTTCGTCTGATGCTGGATCCGTCCTCAACCGGACGGGAATCGAGTACATTGCTTTTAAGATGACCGCATGCAGGACACTTCATAAAGAGCTCCGCCTTTCACTTTAACCAAATAAAACATATTATATTTCAGTATACCATATCCTCGCGGGAATGTAAATAATAAAAGTCGATTTTTGCAAGTTTATTCGAGATTTTTTTCGTTAATTTGGAAAAACATATAACACTCTGACAATATTTGCCATCAACCGGATAAATGTCAAAAAATGAGTACGCAATTACAGTTAACCGATTGAACATTTCTGTAAACGGTGATATAATTGTGATAGCGTGCAGACAGTCAAAAAAAAGGAAACAGGAAATGAAAAAGACGTTAAAAACAGCTTTTATAAAATCACTTCCCGTCATGGCCGGGTATCTGGTGCTTGGCTTTGGTTTCGGAATAATATCGGAAAACAGCGGTTACGGTTTTCTTTGGGTGCTGGCAATGAGTGCGTTTATATATGCCGGATCAATGCAATACGTTGCCGTCAGTCTTCTCTCCTCCGGTGCGTCGCTTATTGCCACCGCTCTGACCACTTTAATGGTCAATGCCCGTCACCTGTTCTACGGCATCTCGATGATTTCCCACTACAGAAAGAGCGGCAAGGCAAAGCCGTATCTTATCTTTGCACTCACTGATGAAACATATTCCCTTGTATGCACGGGAAAGGCTGATGAAGGAGTCGATTTCAAAGCATTTTCATTTTTCCTTTCACTTTTTAACCATCTGTACTGGGTCACCGGAAGCGTTCTGGGTGCTGTGGCCGGCAATCTCATTCCCTGGGATTTCAGGGGTGTGGATTTTGCAATGACAGCGCTTTTTATCACGGTTTTCGTTGAACAGTGGAAAAACACAAAAAGCCATATTCCCGCCGTTATAGGCGTTATAATGTCGGTGCTGTGCCTTGTCCTGTTCGGTAAGGATAATTTTTTGATCCCCTCTATGATCGCAATCAGCATCTCTCTGTCCCTCGGCAAAAAGCTGATAGAACGGAAGGAGGATGCTGAAAAATGAGCGTTTTTCATTCCGTAGCGATAATATCTGTAACCGCCATTGTTACTGCCCTTCTCAGGTTTCTGCCGTTTATGGTGTTTGGCGGTGACCGAGCAGTTCCCCGCGCCGTTCTGTATCTTGGGAAAGTCCTCCCCTATGCCACTATGGGAATGCTTGTGGTATACTGCTACAAGGGTATCGGCTTCACAGCTTTTCCATACGGTCTGCCCGAGCTTATCTCCGGTGCGGTAGTCGTTTTCATGCACCTGTGGAGGAGAAACACTCTCTTCAGTATCCTTACGGGTACGATCACGTATATGCTTCTGATCAATCTCGTTTTTATTTAAAAAATTTTGCAAAAGAAAGGAAAAAAATCATGTTTGGTTTCTCTTTTGTTTTCCCGTTTGCAACGATGATTCCGCTCGCTGTCATTGCTTTTTTTGTCGTAAGCTTGGTTATGTACGTCTCTCGGATGAGAAAAAGCAAAAAAATTCCCGGAAGCGTCAGCCCCTCGGGTATAACCGTGTGGTTGGTACTGACCGTTATTTCCGCAGTACTTTTAGGGTTGATGATATTTCTGTTTGTGATTATCGTAATACTGCTGTCGGGAGCCATCTCTTTTATGTGAGGCAGGTATGAAAAACAAGACTTTCATTAAGGTGCTGCTGATAATCACTGCAGTATGCTTTCTTGCTACTGCTGCGCATACAGTGTATGCAATATATGCCTATCGCCATGCGTCTATTATACAGTTTGCCGCAAGGGAGCTGTGGTAACAATGGGATCGACAAAGAAAACAGTAAAACAGCTTCTGTGTCTTCTTGCGGTAGTTTTTATCTTTGCCTCTATTAATTTTTCTCTGTATTTACTCCTTACCTGCCGTCTTTCAAACAATTTCAGCGGGGCAACACAGGCAAAAATGGTAGACGTAGGCAAATATCTCCCTCACGTTGAGGATTCAGAGCTACCCAAAGTTGACTGCTCCCTTAAACTGACAGAAAATCTGCCGGTGCTTGACGGTGCGGCCGCTCTTGTTCCGGTATACGCGGCAATCATTGACAATGTATACCCCGAGGGTTCGGTAAAATACGAGGGCGGTGTCTTTTCAGACGATAATTACTACGGCGAAAACTTTGCGCCCGACAGTAAAATGCAGTATAAAAACACAGTGAGAGGTTACAGGGCTATCGTTGACGGAGATACGGATATACTCTTCTGTGCATCCCCCTCAGAGGAGCAGAAGCGTTATGCCGAAGAAAAAGGTGTCGAGCTGGTTTATGTACCCGTAGGACTTGAAGCCTTCGTCTTTTTCGTCAATAAAAACAATCCCGTTGACAGTCTCACCACAGATGAGATACGCGGCATATACTGCGGAGAATACACAAACTGGGCTGAGCTTGGCGGAGCTAACCGTGTTATCAACCCGCTTACACGGCTACCCGGAAGCGGAAGCCAGTCAGCTATGGATGCTTTTATGGGTGACAAAAAAATCTCAAGTAAATCACCCCTTGCCGTTTTCGGTGCTTCTATAGGCTTCTCTTTCCGTTACTATATGGACGGTATAGTTGATAACAGTGATGTGAAAATGCTGTCGCTGAACGGTGTATACCCCAGCAGAGAAAATATTGAAAACGGCAGTTATCCCATCACAGCAAAGTTCTACGCTATATACCGCAGCGACAACCAAAATGAAAATATTCCCGTCCTCATAGACTGGATACTGTCCGATGAGGGACAGCAGCTGATAGAGGACAGCGGCTACGTAAAAATCAAATCATAATCAGGAGTCAGATATGGCAAAATACGAAAAAGAATTAAACGGAGATTTTGACGAAATACTGAACTCTATAGAATCAGGTATCCTTAACGGAAGTATGTCCGCATCGCTTGAGGATTCCTGCGACTATAACGAGGGAAGCAGCCGATGCAGTATCAGAGTATTCGAGCGCTACAGCTATATAGGAAAAAACAGAGTAAGCATGAGCGTTACTCTTTTCTCATCAGGTAACGGTCCTGTGCACCTGTGTGCCATAACCTCAGGCGGCAGTCAGGCAATGTTTTTCAAGATCAATACCTGGGGAGAAGAATCTTTTCTCGACAAACTGAAGGCAATAATATAGTTGTATTCCCAACATTGACAACGCACCCGAATTATGATAGAATAAATCTATCTATGTCATTATATAACAGATTGGAGTGTCTGAAATAAAAATCACATCTGAAACCGGTCTTTCACGCAGTGAGATCGAGGTTGCCCTCCGTGAATCAATCGAGGGACGCTCACTTAAGAAGGTGCTTCTTCTTCCCCCTGATTACACCCGTATGTACTCGGGTGCAGGTATAATAACCAACATCTACTACAATATGCTCAAGGATATCTGCGAGGTGGACATAATGCCTGCCCTCGGCACACATGAGCCTATGACCCATAAGGAGTGCACCGCTTTCTTCGGCGAGGATGTTCCCTTTGAAAAAATACTTGTACATAACTGGCGTACCGACGTTGTAAAGCTCGGTGAGGTACCTGCAGAATTCGTATCTGAGGTGTCCGAGGGACTTGTTAACAACAAGGTTGACGTTGAGGTCAACCGCCGTCTGGTAGACCCTACCTATGACCTCATTATTTCCATTGGACAGGTCGTTCCCCACGAGGTAGTTGGTATGGCCAACTATTCAAAGAATATTTTCGTAGGCTGCGGCGGCAGCAATATGATCAACAGTTCCCATATGCTTGGTGCTTTCTACGGAATGGAACGCATTATGGGTAAGGATTTCTCCCCTGTGCGCCGTGTATTCGACTATGCGGAAGAAAAATTTCTCAAAGACATTCCGCTTATGTACGTGCTTACCGTAACCACCAACACAGGTGACGTTACCAATATACACAGTCTCTACACCGGCCGTTCAAGAGCTAATTTCGAAGCGGCGGTCGCAGACAGTCAAAGAGTAAACTTGACATACGTTGATAAGCCTCTTAAAAAGGTAGTCGTATATCTCGATGAACGTGAATTCAAGAGCACCTGGCTTGGTAACAAGGCAGTATACCGTACCAGAATGGCCATTGCCGACGGCGGCGAGCTTATCGTTCTTGCACCCGGTGTACGCAAGTTCGGTGAGGATGATGAAAATGACGCCCTCATCAGAAAATACGGCTACGTGGGACGTGGAAAGGTCCTTGAGCTTGTAAAGGATCATGAGGATCTCAAAAACAATCTGTCGGTTGCCGCACATCTTATTCACGGTTCCTCTGACGGACGCTTCAGCATAACCTATGCTACCGAGAAGCTGTCAGCGGAAGAGGTGAAGGGCGCAGCCTTCGGATATATGCCCTATGCCGAAGCAGCAAAGCGTTACGATCCCGCAGTACTGAAGGATGGCTTCAACACTCTTGAGGACGGCGAGGAGATCTTCTATATCAGTAATCCCGCTCTCGGCCTTTGGTCCTATAACGGTGACAAATAATGAGTGAAAAGTATATAGATCTGCACACCCATACGGTACACAGTGACGGGTCTATGACCCCTACCGAGGTTGTCGAGGAGGCCGCACGTGCAGGCCTTGCCGCAATTGCTGTTTCTGACCATGACTGTATGGACGGTGTGGAGGAAGCTGTTAGCGCAGGAAAACGTCTCGGTGTGGAGGTAATTCCCGCCGTTGAGCTTTCTGTTCAGAGCGCCACTGAGACCCATATTCTCGGTTACTGTATCGATATACATAACAAGGCTATGGTAGACAAGCTTGAGGAGGTCAAGCTTGTTCGCTCAAAAAGAAATGAGGAGACCTGCGAAAACCTGCGCCGTCTCGGTTTTGACGTAACGATGGAAGAGGCGATGGCCCTTGCCCCCGGAGGGATAATCGGCCGTGCTCACTTTGCAAGGGTTATGGCAAACAAGGGTTACGTTTCCTCTGTAAAGGAAGCCTTTGACCTTTATCTTGCCAACGGCCGTCCCGGTTATTCAAACACCCAGTGTCTTACTCCCGAGGAGGGTGTTGAGCTCATTAAAAATGCAGGCGGAGGTGCATTCGTTGCCCATCTGCACTTGATCAAGATCGATGATGATCCGCTGAGAGAGTTTCTCCGTCGGCTCATAAAGGTCGGTCTTGACGGCATCGAGGGTTACTATACCGAGTACACACCGGAGATGCAGGAAAGATATCAGGCTATGGCCGGTGAGCTTGGTCTTATGCTGTCGGGAGGTACAGATTTCCACGGCAAGATGAAGCCCCACATATCTATTGGCCGCGGTCTCGGTGAAATGAAGATCCCCTATTCCATAGCAGAAGACATTATAAAGAAATTCGGCAGATAAAATGAACACAAAATATGCAGACCTGCATCTTCATACTACATGCAGTGATGGGTCTATGACCCCCACCGAGCTTGTACGTCACGCCTGTGAGGCGGGACTGTCGGTTATCGCGGTAACAGATCACGACTGTGTTGACGGCGTTGAAGAGGCGGTTCTCGAGGGTAAACGCCTCGGCATCACGGTGATCCCGGGAATAGAGATCTCGGTTGCAAGTGCTACCGAAACCCACATTCTCGGTTACGGCATCGATATTCACAGCAAGCTGCTTTCCGATCGGTTGCGTGACATTAAAGAGGTTAGGTGTGAGAGAAACCGTGATATGTGCCAAAAGCTATGCGATCTCGGTTTTGAGATCACACTTGATGAAGTAAAGAAAAATGCAACAGGCGATCTTTTCGGAAGCACTCACTTTGCCGCTACTCTTCTGAAAAAAGGCTACGTTTCCTCTATGAAGGAGGCCTTTGATAAATATCTTGCGGCCGGGCGTCCCGCACATGCACAGGCACAATGTCTATCCCCGGAGGAAGGCATTGAACTGATCAAGAGGGCCGGCGGAGGCGCATTCCTTGCGCATCCCCATCTTATCCGTGTTGATGACAGCACTCTCAGAAGTTTTATTGTCCGTCTTAGAGATGCGGGGCTTGACGGTATCGAAGGATACTACACAGACTATACTCCAGAAATGGAAGAAAAATTCCGGGGTATGGCAGAGGAATTCGGTCTTATGATATCAGGCGGAACGGATTTTCACGGCTCTATGAAGCCGCATATATCTATCGGCCGGGGACTTGGGAATATGCGTATACCCTGCTCTGTGGCTGATGCGATTACAAATAAGTTTGAAAAAATATATCTTTGAAGGAAGGTAAAAATAAAATGAAAAAATCAGACATCGGACTTATCGGTCTTGCCGTAATGGGCGAGAATCTGGTTATGAACATGGAAAGCAAGGGCTTTACCGTTTCGGTGTTCAACCGTACCACCGAGAAGGTAAAGAACTTTGTTGAGGGCCGTGCCAAGGGTAAGAACATCGTTGGTACTTATACTCTTGAGGAGCTCGTAGCTTCTCTTGCAAAGCCCCGTAAGATCATGATGATGATCAAAGCCGGTGAGGCGGTTGACAATATGATCGAACAGCTCATCCCCATGCTCGAGGAAGGCGATATTCTCATTGACGGCGGTAACTCCCACTTTCCTGACACCGCTCGCCGTACTGCTTACGTTGAGTCCAAGGGTCTTCTTTACATCGGTACCGGTGTTTCCGGCGGTGAGGAAGGTGCTCTTAAGGGTCCCAGCATGATGCCCGGCGGATCTCCCGCCGCATGGCCGTCTGTTAAGCCTATTCTTCAGGCTATCTGTGCAAAAGTTGAAAACGGTGCTCCCTGCTGTGACTGGGTAGGTGAGAACGGTGCAGGGCACTTTGTCAAGATGGTACACAACGGTCTCGAGTACGGTGATATGCAGCTTATTTGTGAGGCATATCAGCTTATGCGTGACTATCTCGGTCTTACCGCAGATGAGATGCACGAGATATTCGCAGAATATAACAAGGGCGATCTTGACAGCTATCTTATAGAGATCACCCGTGACATTCTTGCATACAAGGATACAGACGGATCTCCCATCGTTGAGAAGATCCTTGACACAGCCGGCCAGAAGGGGACCGGCAAGTGGACCGGTATTGCCGCACTTGACGAGGGCGTTCCGCTTACTCTTATCGGTGAAGCAGTATTCTCCCGTTGCCTCAGCGCAATAAAGGAAGAGAGAGTTGCCGCATCCAAGGTACTCACCGGACCTACCCCCAAGTTTGAGGGTGACAGAGCTCAGTTCATCGCTGACATTAAGGATGCTCTCTTTGCAGCTAAGATCGTTTCTTACGCTCAGGGCTATACCCTCATGCGTGCAGCAGCAAAGACCTACGGCTGGAACCTTAACTACGGCGGAATCGCTCTCATGTGGAGAGGCGGATGCATTATCAGAAGCGTATTCCTCGGCAAGATCAAGGAAGCATTTGACAATGATCCCTCTCTTACCAACCTTCTTCTTGATCCTTATTTCAAGGGTGTTATGGACAAGGCTCAGGCCGGCTGGCGCCGTGTTTGTGCTGCCGCTATTACAAACGGCATCCCTGCTCCCGCTATGACTACCGCACTTTCTTACTACGACGGATACCGTGCTGAGAGACTTCCCGCTAACCTTCTTCAGGCTCAGCGTGACTATTTCGGCGCTCACACCTATGAGAGAGTTGACGCTCCCCGCGGTCAGTTCTTCCACACCAACTGGACCGGTGAGGGCGGAGACACCGCTGCATCCAACTATGTGGTCTGATAAAGAAAGGGTATAAAAATGAAAGAACTCAGAAAAAACTGTAAATATTCTCTTGTAGTTCCCACCAGTATGGGCGTTCGTATCACTCCCGAGAACGGTCAGCCCGTTCAGGCAAGCGATATGTTCCGTATGCAGGCGACCAGTGCTGAGACCAACGTTGCCAGCATTTCCTCTTACCTCGGTCTTCCCGTTAAGGTGCTTACCAAATTCGTTAAAGGCAGCCCTATCGCCGCATTTATCAAGAGTAATCTCCGTGCCCGCGGAATGGACTTTGAGGGTAAGGAGGTTGAGCAGGGCGGCCCCTGGGGCTACCGCCATCAGTTCAACATCGCTGACAGCGGCTACGGTACCCGCGGTCCCCGTGTTCACAACGACCGCGCAGGTGAGGTTGGACGCACCCTCTCCATTGAGGACTTTGATCTTGAAAGAATTTTCGGTGAGGAGGGCGTTCAGATACTTCACCTCTCCGGCCTTATAGGTGCGCTTTCCAAAGACACCAGTAAGTTCTGCCTTGAGCTTGCACGTGCCGCAAAGAAGTACGGCACTCTCATCTCCTTTGACCTCAACTACCGTGCATCCTTCTGGGAAGGCAGAGAGAAGGAGCTTCACGACATTTTCACCGAGATCGCAAGCATCTCCGATATCCTCATCGGTAACGAGGAGGACTTCCAGCTTTCTCTCGGCATAGAGGGCCCTGAGGCAGGCGGCAAGGATATTGCATCCAAGATCGAAAGCTTCAAGGAAATGACCGCAAGAGTAAAGAAAGCATTCCCCGACACCTCTGTATTTGCTACCACTCTCCGTCAGGTTATCAACGTAAACAGCCACCTTTGGGGCGCTATCACCCTTGTGGGCGACGATTGGTATATCGAGGAGCCCCGTGAGATCCGCGTTCTTGACAGAATCGGCGGCGGCGACGGCTTCGTAGGCGGTCTTCTCTACTCCATCCTCCGCGGTTGGGAACCCGAGAAGTGGGTACAGTTCGGCTGGGCAACCGGTGCTATGGCCACCACCTTCCTTACCGACTATGCACAGCCTGCAGACGAGGAGCAGGTTTGGAGCATCTGGGGCGGTAACGCAAGAGTTAAGAGATAATTTTATTATAAAAAGATCACGCTGCTAAACGCAGCGTGATCTTTTTATTGTCTTTTCCTTTTCATATCCCCCGTAGCGGGACCGTTTATAAGCTCTCCATTCTCGGTAAAACGGGAGCCGTGGCAGGAGCAGTCCCAGCTATGCTCCGCTCTGTTATATTTAAGGGCGCAACCGAGATGCGGGCATCTGGGGACTCTGGGAGTCACCATTCCGAGAAAAGATTCACCGATGTTATTAAGAAGCTGAGGGCGAAAGACAGAGCGTGAGGGTGAAAACACATCTATATAATCAGGCTTGTGTCCGAGCAGCATCCCTTTTAAGATCACCGCAGAGACCATAGCGTTAGTCATCCCCCATTTACCGTATCCGGTGGTAACGTAGAGATTTCTTGTACCGGACGAATATTCTCCCACGTAAGGAACCGAATCAAGTGTCATACAGTCCTGAGTTGCCCATCTGTATTTTATACGGCTCCCGGGGAATGCTTTCCCTGCAAAGCTCTCAAGCTCACGCCAGCCTCCGCCCTTCTTACCTGTTCTGTGTCCTCCCCCTCCGAGAAGCAGAAAGTCCCCGCTGTTTCTGAATGACATTCCTCTGTCATCACAGTCAACGTACATACCCCGCACATCCGGGGCATTCTCAAGAGCAATTACATAGGAACGGTGTTGATACATCTTAATAAAATATCCGCCGTGTTTGTTTATTATCGGAAAATGGGTAGCTATCACTATTCTGTCTGCATCTATCATCCCTCTGTTAGTTTTGACTCCACCCGTGGTAAACTCCTCTGCCTTAGTGTGCTCAAGGATATTTAGTCCACTTGATATCGAATAGAGGAACTTCAACGGGTCAAACTCCGCCTGATCCGGTATTTTAATACCGCCGCAAATTTTAAGCGGCAGAGGAAGCTCTGCCACAAGCTGTACATCTGCACCTATAGACTCAAGGACTTTATATTCAGACTCAAGCTTAGCTCTGTCATCAAGCGAATATACCGCCGAATCTCTTCTCCTGTAGTCACAGTCAATATTACCGCAAAGCCGGGCATAGCTTTCAAGAGCCTCCTTCTGCAGACTGTAATAAGCTTTCGCATAATCACGGTCAAAGTACTCATTAAGCTTATGATAGATCAGTCCGTGCTGAAGTGTTATCTTGGCAGTTGTATCTCCGGTAACTCCGCCGCATATCTCATCTGCTTCGATCAAAGTATAATCTGCTCCGGCACGGTCAAGGAGATAGGCACACAGTATCCCCGCGATACCGCCGCCGACGATAAGCACGTCTGTCTTTATTTTCCCGCTTTGTCTCTTAAACTGCGGCTTTACCGCTGTAGCTTTCCATAATGATTCCATAAAAAATCCTTCCGTCACCTTTATACTAAAGTTAGTATTTGCAAAGTAACGGAAGGAAATTCACATTATGCCGATCATCGGTGACCGGTATACTCAAAGAAGTCGTTTACGCTGCAACCGAAAAGCTCTGCCAGGTCCGGAAGTATAGTTATATCCGGGTAACACTCGCTTCTTTCCCACTTGGATACCGCCTGCGGCGATAATCCGAGAAGTGCTCCGAATGCCTCTTGCGTAATATTATTTTCCGAGCGGTAAGCTTTTATCTTCTCTGCTATCGTTATCTTTCTCATCTTTATTTAACCAATAGATCTCTTTCTCGCGGGACATAATGCCCGATGCGATCATTTCACGGCGGATGGTACAGTGATCCTCGTGGAAACGGTGTATGATCCCGTTTACCTCTTTTTCGCTGTATTTTACCCCATACTCAAAGCTTTTTGCGATCTCCAAAAGAACAATTTCTCTTTTTTTCCTCTGCATGGGTATCGTTTTGAGTCTGCCGTATTTGAAGAAATTTGAGAGTACCTCTTTTTTGTACTTTTCTTCAGGGGTAATAACCTGTGTATCCGCCTTTATAAGCTCATACAGCGGTTTGTCGAATATGTCTCTGTTTAAGGAATAGATAATATAGAACTGTGATCTGGAAGAGCTGACTATTCCCGCCGACTCCATTTTCTTCAGGTGATAACAGATAGTTGCAGGAGTAAGAGAAAGGTCACAGGCTATCTTTTCTACGTATGAATCCTCACGCATAAGGATATTAAGTATTTTAAGTCTGGTCTCATCCGCAAGGAGCTTCAAAAGCTCAAGCTTTTCCTTCATATCCGTTTCTCCCACGCTTCATCAAGACATTCCTTTGAGTATATAAACCCGCCGAGCTTTTCTTCAAGCTCTGTTCTCTCCCAGTCGTTGGCAAGCTGAAGCTTCGCTTTAATGTCAGATACAGTCTTTTCTATGCAGGAAATAATACCGTAATACAGCTTGTAATCTATCTTCTCATCCTCCGGTGCACCGTCATACAGCTTCTGATAATCCGGATTTTCTCTGAGACAGTTATCTATATCAATATGATCGCACCCGTTTTTCATTACTCTGTTGCCGTGATACAGCATCATCATTATACGCGACACCGCTGACAGCCTTTGTTTCGCGCACTTATATTCCGCAATGCTTCTGCTCTTTTCTTCGGGTAAAGTATCAAGGTAATCGCAATATCCGTTTAGTCTGTCGACCTCGGCAGATAACGGATTATACGCCTCACTGTAAAAGCACGACTCTTCCATCTCAAAAACTCCGGGGAAAATACCGTTTTCTCTGCGCCACTCTTCCCATTCTCTAAATACATTTTCAAGGGAACCGGCCTTTATCCTAAGTTCAAACAAAGCCGTCTCGTCTCCCGCCGCTTCCGCACAGTGAAGCTCCTTAAGGTACCCCTCGTAAATCTGGTTACGCATATATATCTCAGCCTGAAAGGTGTAATAAAATCTTTCTTTATCTTGCTTATCGAGTGCGGAAAAATACTTCTGAATATGGGGATAATGTTCAAGAAGTCTCGCCGTAATATTCCGCCTTGTATTCATAACCTCTTCATTATCCCGCGCAGAATAAAGAAAACCCGCACGGAGAAACAGCTTATACATTTCCGATTCTATTATCAGAGCCTTCTTCTCTTTTTTGTTCTCCTTAGGTACCGCGGCAAGGCGCGCCGTGCTATCCTCTATCCGCTTCATTACGATCTGTATCAAACCATCATATATCTCGTTATTTGTCATTTCATCATCTCCTTTTACATTGCCGCCGGCTCTTACAGTAATATGATACACATCAAATCACTTTCTGTCAATAGTGATTTGATATATTTCTAATCATTTCTACCAATGGTAGAAATGGCAATCAATTTGCTTTATATCGGTTTTTATGATAATATTTTTACAAAAAAACAAAATTTTTTGTAACAAAAATCCGGATAACGATACTATATAGAATAAGGGAGGCTTTATGATGTCGAACAACTTATACGATAATGAAACTTTAATTCGTGAGTTAACCTCAAACTACATGGACAAGCTGTTCTATTTCTGCCTTGAAAAGACGGGGGACCGCTATGAGGCGGAGAATCTCGTATCGGAGATAGTGATAAACGTTCTTTCCTCCCACAAACGCTGTCCCGCAACGGTAAATTTTTCTGCGTGGTTTTGGCAGATAGCGAGAAACCGCAGCAGTATGTGGGCAAAGAAAAAGAATGAACATGACAGATGGATAAGTGAGCTGGACGTAAGTGAATATGACATTATAGATGAAGATGCCATAACTGAGGATATGATATTGAAAAAAGATGATCTTGAGCTTTTGCGCAGAGAGTTAGCCTTTATCTCATCCTCATACAGAGAGCTTATCGTCGCGTATTACATTGAAGACAAGCCAATCAAGGAAATTGCCGAGTCAATCGGAGCAAGCGAGAGTGCGGTAAGAGTCAGATTATTCAGAGCAAGAAAAGCATTAAAGGAAGGTATGGAAATGGCAAGAACATTAGGACCGAGAAGTTATCATCCCGGGGAGGTAGATTTCTGTATATTAGGCAACAACCCAAAACCGTTGTATACCTATCTCAAAAGACTTTTGCCCCAAAACATTTTGCTTGAGGCTTATGAAAACCCCAGCACGGTAGAAGAACTTGCAATAGCGCTGGGAACTGCGGTACCGTATATTGAAGAGGAAATAAGAATACTTACAAAAAATGAGCTCCTTAAAGAGATCGGTGACAGATACGTAACCAACTTTTTTATAGCAAGTAAAGAAAGTCAGTATGAGATATACAGCCTTCAGAACCGATATATAAAGGAACTGAGTACTGATATAGACACTGTAGTATCCGATCTTCTCCCGGACATCCGCAGTCTCGGCACGGTTACCGAAAGACTTAGTGACAGCGATCTAAAATGGTTATTTCTGCTCTATGCCGTTGATGTTTTTCTGGATTTTCGTACCAGAGATAAACTTGACCCCGACACGGGTGAATACAGGATCATCTGCTTCGAACAAACCAACATTTCTGAACCTCGAATGGGTTTTAGGCACCTTTGGACTGAAAACGTTTCGTTCTTTAGGTATTCTGTTCTTAACTACGGGTTTGAAAACAAAATGCTTAATATGTTTACGGCTGACTCTGAACTGTATGCGAATATTTTTAGAGATAAGCGTACTGTTTCATCCCTATCGGACTCAGAAAAAGCATTATGGGATAGAAATATTAATAACGTGTTTGCATACGAGGAAGAAGACGGGGCTGTCGTCCCGATGATTTTCACCTTCACAGAAAAAAATCAAAAAAGGATAAATGCACTGATAAAAGATCATCCTCTGGCAGAAAAGATTACAGAAACCCTATCCGAAATACTGGATAGATCTATACAGATATTTACCAAAGCCTGTCCGCCGGACTTCAGAGATGATTGTGAAGCGTTTTCGCTATACCACATTACGCGAATACACACCATGCTGATAAATGAAGAGGTTGAGAGCGGAAGATTAACAGTACCCGAAGAACCCTCAGGTGCGGCATGTTGTTATTTTCTGATCAAAGAAAGATAAACGCGTTATCAGAAAGTAATTAAGTTTTTTCAAGATGGTTAACAAATCGATGATAAGAGTTACGCAAAACGTTTACAGCAAGGAGACGCTTATGAAAAAAATTTTATCCGTTTTATTCTTTCTTTCGCTGATGTTCCTTTCTTTCGCCTCATGCAGAAACACCGAGACACCCACAAACACACCGGATGATACCACCGAACACGACATCTTTGAAAACGTTGGTTCAAGTATTTTAAGCGGGGATATATCTTCCGCAGAAGAACTTTCTGCAAGCGGGAAGAAGTAT
>JAFQUL010000221.1 GCA_017408535.1 Clostridia bacterium | reverse complement strand
TGCCTGCCTCTGCGTAGATTATCCGTGACAGCCAGTACAGGTCCTCCTCGCTGTATTTTACCTTCGGTATTCCGTTTACCCCGCGGACTGTAACCGAGGCTTTTTTTTCAGCCTGTCCGGCGTCCGGCGGAAGAAAAATATAACCGGGGAGCATAGCGTCTCCGTTTGTCCCTCTGAGTGCTTTAACTGTCCCGGATGGAGCAAGTCCATGAACATCTGCATCGCAAAAAACATCACTTACACTCGCTGATATAGGCAGCCTTTCGATAAGTATAAAAGGCATAATAAGAAATATAACTAACAAAAGAAAAAAGGATAAAACAGTCTTTGCTGCCAGAAGCTTTCTTTTCATTTTACATCCTCCGTTGTGAAATTATCCTCGTTTACCATTATGATGAAAAAAATATAAATATATTCAGAGCGGCTAAAATAGCAGATTTTACTTGTATATTGCATCTATGTTTGATATAATAAATACGTAAAAAAAGCGTATCATAACTATATATATTTCAGTTTTGGAGGAAGCTATGAAGGATTACCTGAAAAAGCTTACCGGAGTGGTAAAAGATTTCCGCTCGGGCGACAGGATCATGGTTGACGGAGACGTTGACGTAAAGACCTCTATGTACAAGCGGTCAAAGAAGGACGATCCCTATATGAACGTCACCTATAAGGGTGGCTTCAGCATTACCCTTATAGAGCTTATCGTTATCGTTGCCGCCGCATCGGTTGCAGTTACCCTGGCAGTACTGTGGATAAAAAAGAAGATAACCTCTCTTTTCAGAAGAAAGAAGGTAAAAGATGATTCTGAAGCGGCTGACGTCAAGTGATTTTGATGAAGTCTTTGCGATAATGGAGCGGTCATTCCCAAAGGACGAGCACCGTCCGAGAGAGGAGCAGCTGGCTCTGCTCTCGGACGGGAGATATTCTCTCATTACATACGGCAGAGAGAATAAGGCAGAGGCGTTTATTGCCCTTTGGGATCTTTCGGATTTTTGTTTTATTGAGCATTTTGCGGTTGCTCCGGAGCTCCGCGGATGCGGCGGGGGCTCAGCTATTCTTGATGAGCTTCTTTCCTCTCTTGACCGCCCTGTTTTTCTTGAGGCTGAGCCGCCGGAGGATGATATCGCAGTCAGACGGATCGGCTTTTACCGCCGTCACGGCTTTCACTACTGTGACCGTGATTATATTCAGCCTCCTATATCAAAGGGCAGGGCGGCTATACCGCTCAGACTTATGTCCTATCCGTCTCCTCTGTCAGAAAAAGAATTTTCTTTTGTAAGAGATACTCTTTACCGGGAAGTATACCGGGTATCGGCAGAGTGAGACGGCTGTACTTATTGACTTTAGAAATAAAATATAGTATTATATTATATATAGCTCTGTAATGAGCTTTGTATGATTTTTACATGAAAACGGAGGCGGTATGGCGTGATCACAATTTTATCGCGCGATGCCGTTTTTTCTCGTATGCTTGAGATATCTCTAAGAGATCTTAGAGATCTTAGAGATCTCGGGGAGATCAATATTGTATCAGCCCTGCCGGCTGTAAGGAAAGGTATATTTATCTGCGATACCGATTCAATCGGATTTCCGTCAAGAGAGGATATAGAGAGCTTCGACACTTGCATACTCTCATCAAGACAGCTTGAGGACGGAGAATATATGGGTGCAAGAGTGCTTCACCGCCCATTCCCGGCTGAGTTACTGCGTGAAGCGGTGCTTTACAGCGGCACTCCTGCCGATACAGACACCGGCAGAGATCTGATAACCGACCCTGACAGGTTGTCTGTAAGTCTATCGGGAACTGAGATCATACTGACTCCCCTTGAATTTTCTCTGTTTGATCTGCTCCTTAAAAGAGGAGATGAGGGTGTTACCCTTGAGGAGTGCAGTGCTCTTTTCTCCGAACAGGGCTCAAACGTGATTCAGGTATACGTACACTATCTGAGAAAAAAGCTTGACGGGCTTCCCGGTGCTCCGCGCATCAAAACCCTGCGCGGCCGTGGGTATGCTTTAGTCGGGGAAAGGAATAGAAATTGAAGAGAAGCTACGCTAAAAGTCTGCTGATAAAAAACTGTCTTCTCGTTGACAGTGAGGCGGAAAGAGGCCTCTGCGACATACTAATCCTTGACGGCAGGATAGCAGAGATCGCTCCTGCGGGACACATTGCTACCGTACCTACAGTTGAGGTCTTTGATGCCTGCGGTAACTATGCCGCACCTGCATTTATCGACATACATACTCATCTGCGTGATCCCGGTTTTACTTATAAAGAGGATATTGAGACCGGTACTGCCGCCGCAGCGGCAGGCGGATACGGAACTGTAGTTCCCATGCCCAATACCTCCCCCGTCACCGACAATCCCGAAACCTTAAAATACGTCCTTGACACCGCGAGAGAGAAGGGCAGCTGCAGAGTGCTTCCCGTGGCGGCAATAACCCGTGGGCTTAAAAGCGAGGAGCTTACCGATATGCGGACGCTGAGGGGACTCGGTGCTATCGCCTTTTCTGACGACGGCCGTCCCGTAACCGAGTATTCTCTTATGGAGAGTGCTATGAGGATAGCGGCGGCAAACGATCTGCTTATTATCTCACACTCTGAGGAGCTTTCCCACACCGGCAAGGGTGTTATCAATGCAGGGGAGACGGCAGAGGCTCTTGGAGTACCCGGTATTCCGAATTCCTCTGAGGATGAGGCAGTCAGACGGGAGATAGAGATCGCAGAGAAGACAGGTGCGCATCTTCATATCGCTCACGTCAGCACCGCAGGATCCGCTGATATGATAAGAGAGGCAAAGGCTAAGGGACTTACGGTAACCGGTGAGACCTGTCCCCATTACTTTATCTTCTGCGACGAGGATGTAAAGACTCTCGGTCCTAACGGTAAAATGAAGCCCCCTCTTCGTTCATCGGCAGACAGAGAGGCTATAAAGAAAGCACTGGTTGACGGAACTCTCGACTGTATCTCCACCGACCACGCACCTCATTCGGCTGAGGAAAAAGCGGACCTGGTGTCAGGCGCTTTCGGTATTACCGGACTGCAGACGGTGTTTGCGGCATCCTACACTACCTTCGTTGACTCCGGTCTTATGACTCTGCCGGAGCTTATCGACCGTATGAGTACCACTCCGGCAAAGATACTGGGGCTTGATGATGGCCGCGGCTTTATCGACTGCGGTGCGCTGGGTGACATTGTTATTTTCTCCGGCGAGGAGTATACCCTCACCGAGGAGGATATAAAGAGCAAATCCAAAAATACTCCCTTCATCGGTATGAAGCTGAAGGGTAAGATAATCGCTACCTTTGTCGGCGGCGAGAGAACATATTAAAGAAAGAGAAGGGAAAACGGAAAAATGTCTTTTGAGATACTTAAAAATAAAATAGATGAGAAGAACAACCCCACGGTTATGGGTCTTGATCCTAAGCTTGACTATATCCCCGCATCTATCCTCGAAGCGGCAAAAAAGGAATACGGCGACACATTCCGTGCCGCAGGCGAAGCAATATTTGAATTCAACCGCCGTCTTATCGATGCGGCGGCTGACCTTGTTCCCGCTGTAAAGCCCCAGTCCGCATTCTATGAAATGTACGGACTCGAGGGTGAGACAGCACTCAAGAAGACTGTTGAATATGCAAGAGCGGCCGGACTCTACGTTATCCTTGACGTAAAAAGAAACGACATCGGCTCTACCGCCGAGGCTTATGCCGCCGCATATCTTGGCGAGACCAAGCTCTTCGGTCACAGCGAAAAGGCTCTTGAGGTAGATTCCGTTACCGTTAACCCCTATCTCGGTACTGACGGTATCCTTCCTTTCGTCAAGACTGCCGCTGAGTTTAACAGATCTATGTTTATCCTTGTAAAGACCTCCAACCCCTCCTCAAAGGAGCTTCAGGACCTTGTTGTGGAAGGAAAGCCTATCTACCGCCACATGGGTGAGATGGTTGAAAAATGGGGCAGTGAGCATATAGGTGAGAGCGGCTACAGTCCCTGCGGTGCAGTTGTAGGTGCAACTCATCCCGCACAGCTCGGTGAGCTGAGAGAAGCTCTTCCTCATACCTTCTTCCTTATTCCCGGCTACGGTGCACAGGGCGGCGGAGCTGAGGACGTCAGAAACGCGTTTGACAAGCAGGGCGGCGGAGCTATCGTTAACTCCTCCCGTGCGCTTATGTGTGCTTATAAGGGCAAGGGTGACGATGATAACTTTGAAAAATTTACCCGTGAGGCAGTTATCGAGATGCGTGATGCCTTAAACACCGTCAGGGGGAAATAATAAATGGCAGTTTACACTATAGAGAAGAATGAAAGGATCTGCGAGGCCGCAGAGATATACCGTCTTGCTTTCAAGGCACCGGATATCACTTCTAAGGCAACTGCAGGTCAGATAATACATATCGTTTGCGGCGGAGACTCAAATTCTCTGCGCAGACCCATCAGTATATGCGAGTGTGACGGCGAGAGCGTTGTTATCTGCTTTGAGGTGAGAGGTGCAGGTACCCGTGAGCTTGCTTCAAGAGGAGCAGGAGACCTGATCGACGTTATCGGTCCTTACGGCAACGGCTTTCCCGCCCTCAGCGGCAAGGTAGCTCTTGTCGGCGGCGGTATAGGCATATATCCTCTTATCTCAGCCGCAAAGGCGGTCAAGGCCGCAGGCGGTGTACCTACCGCTCTTCTCGGTTTCAGAAACAAGTCTCTTATGAATATGACCGACACCTTTGAAAAGTACTGCGCTGACGTAATGATCGCAACCGATGACGGCAGTTACGGCCGTCACGGCTTTGTTACCGCTGTGCTTGAGGAGTACCTCGATGAAAACCCCGATGCTACCGTTCTTGTTTGCGGTCCCCGCGGTATGATGGCGGCGGTGTCCGGTATCTCTCTTAAAAAGGGCAACGAATGCTACGTCAGCATGGAAGAAAGAATGGGCTGCGGCGTAGGCGCCTGCCTTGCGTGTGTATGCAAGACTCAGTTCGTCGGCAACGAGGACAGAGGAGAGAAGTACAAGAGAGTATGTGTTGACGGCCCTGTATTCAATGCAAAGGAGATAATATGGGAATGATTAAAGAGCTTGATCTTTCTGTAAATATTGCGGGAGTGGAATTTAAGAATCCCATCGTCACAGCTTCAGGTACCTGCGGCTTCGGTGAGGAATATAAGGATTTCTATCATCCCAGCCGTCTCGGTGCAATTACAGTAAAGGGACTTACCCCCGCACCCAAGGCCGGTAATCCTCCTCCGAGAATAGCTGAAGTACCCTCCGGAATGCTCAACAGCATCGGTCTTCAGAACCCCGGTGTAGACAAGTTTATCGAGGTAGAGCTTCCCAGACTTAAAAATGAGGGCTCAACCGTTATTGCAAATATTGCGGGAAGCACTATTGAGGACTATTGCTATATGGCAGAGCGCCTTGACGTTACTAATGTGGATATGCTTGAGATGAATATCTCCTGCCCCAACGTAAAGGAGGGCGGTGTTGCCTTCGGTACCGATCCCAGAATGGTAGAGGAGATAACCTCTGCGGTAAGAAAAAAGACTTCCAAGCCTCTTATCGTTAAGCTCTCCCCTAACGTTACCGATATAACCGCTACCGCACGTGCGGCAGAAAGAGCAGGTGCAGACGCGCTCAGCCTCATCAATACACTTCTCGGTATGAAGATAGATATCAAGTCCCGCCGTCCCGTTCTTCACAACAATGTAGGCGGAATGTCAGGCGAGGCCGTATTCCCGATAGCTGTCAGAATGGTATGGCAGGTACGCGGTGCGGTTTCTCTTCCCATAATCGGTATGGGCGGTGTGGCTACAGCGGACCAGGCTATTGAGATGATGCTTGCAGGTGCTGACGCAATAGCGGTAGGTGCTGCGGCATTTAAGAATCCCAATGCCCCAATGGAGATACTTGAGGGCATTAAGAAGTACATGATCGATAATGACATCGAAAAGGTAACACAGATCACAGGCGGTGTTATCCCTTGGTAAAAGACATCGGCTCGGGTCCTCCCGAGCCGATATATTTGTATAGTGAGATCCGCACTTTGATCGGATGAATATGACCTGCAATTTAACTGAAAGGAGAATGGTCGTGATTACATATAGCAGAATATCTTTATCCCGGGCGGCTATTGTCCTTATATCCTTTATTTTGCTTCTTTTGTGTTTTACCTTCTCCTCCTGCGGCACGTTTGTAGCTGACACTCCGCCGAGAGAAAAGATCACAGTGTATCTTGATCCCGCCGGCGGAGCAGTTGATGGCGGTACTGAGAAAATAGTGTTTTACTCCGACGAAGCTCCGACACTTCCGACGGCCGTCCGTGAAGGATACTATTTTTCCGGCTGGGATAAAGAAGCTTCTCAGCTCTCTGAAGGAGATCGTCTTACCGCTATCTGGGACAGACGGTATGTGACTGTCCGCTTTGATGCCGACGGCGGAGAACTTTCCGACACTGCGGCGGCAGTACAGCAGGTTGAGTACGGTGAACTGCCGGTGATTCCCACTCCGCGTCGTGACGGTTATGATTTTATCGGCTGGGATAAAGAGGTATCCTCCTCTACCGAGGACGTGAAATACACCGCACTCTGGAGAATGGTACTGCTCAGTGAGGATGAGATATACGCTTCAGCCCTGCCGTCTACTGTGGAGATACGTATCTACGATAAGACGGATATAGAGCTTTCCTTCGGCTCAGGTTTTTTTATCTCAGATGACGGAGATATAGCCACCGCCGCTCACGTTATTGAGGGTGCGGCAAGAATAAAGGTGAAGCTCAGCGACGGCAGAGAGCTGACGGTAAGAGAAGTGGTCTCCTGCGACTTTGAAACCGATATAGCGGTAATAAAGGTCTCGGGCAAAAATCTTCCCCCTCCGCTTGAACTGTCCCGTGACACTGCGGATATAGGTGACGTTGTATATGCTATAGGCTCTCCCGGCGGACGCAGGGGAGAAATGACCGCAGGTGAGATAACCCGTCTTTCCTATATATACGACCGTAGCGGTTTGCTTGTTTTTTCAGCACCTATCGAGGGTGGAAGCAGCGGCGGTCCGCTTCTTGACGGAAGAGGAAGGGCAATAGGCATCAATATTGCGGTTTCAGCCCTGGCCGAGGAATATCTTGCGGTGCGTGTCTCAGAGCTTGACAAGCTCATCCCCGAAAAATTATCTATTGATGAATACGCTGAAAAATACGGAAACCAGGGTAACGCTAAACCGGAGGCCGAGCCTAACGATAACGCTGATCTGGCACAGAAGGTAAAGGACGGAGAGGTAGTACGGGGTGCTCTGTCAGCTGACAGCGACCGTGACGTATACCTTTGCTCTGACACAGAGAACGTGCTTTTCGTTGTTGCCGTAAAGGCAGAGGATTCGGTTAAGCTGGTAGCCGAGGGGCATTCATCTGACGAAAATGCCAAGGTCAAGGTGAATATGATCTACGGGTCAAACGGAGACTATGCCCACGTGCACGTGTCGGTGATATCCGGCTCTCCTTCAGACGCATACCTTACGGTAAGAGCCAACGGGGACAAGGATATTCCGATCATATATTCTGTACACACGGTTGAAAAATAGATATTTTAATTGACCCAAACTGCTTTTTTTGATATAATTGATACAATAAATAAAAAATCTGTCGTACATTCGACAGGGAGGACGTAATGAGAGAACGACTTGGGAGCCGTCTCGGCTTCATACTTCTCAGCGCAGGTTGCGCTATAGGTGTTGGAAACGTATGGAAGTTTCCGTATATGGCCGGTCAGCACGGCGGCGGTATATTTGTGCTTTTCTATATTTTGTTCCTTGTGCTCTTAGGGCTTCCCGTAATGGTAATGGAGTTTTCTCTCGGACGTGCCAGCCAGAGCAGTCCCGTAAAGCTCTACCAGAAGCTTGAAAAGCCGGGTCAGAAGTGGCATCTGCACGGATACGGCGCGCTTGCGGCCAACGTACTGCTTATGATGTTTTATACCTCGGTTACCGGTTGGATACTTTACTATTTCGTAAAATTCCTTGCAGGTGACATGACCGGTATTACAAATGAGGTATCCGGACAGCTGTTTTATAATATGCAGGCAGATCCTGCAGTTATGGTCGGTTTTATGGCGATCGTTGTTATGGTTGCTTTTCTGATACTCTCCTTCGGGCTTCAGAAGGGCGTTGAACGTATAACCAAATATATGATGATCGTCCTTTTGTTCCTTATGATTATCCTTGCAATAAACGGATTTACTCTTTCGGGAGCAAAGGAGGGTCTTACCTTCTACCTTAAGCCGGATTTCGGTAAGCTCAGCGGAAATACTATCGTCGGTGCTATGAACCAGGCGTTCTTTACCTTAAGCCTCGGAATCGGATCAATGGCAATATTCGGAAGCTACATAGGCAAAGACCGTTCACTCACCGGTGAATCTGTAAATATTCTTGTGCTTGATACCTTTGTTGCCATAGTTGCGGGACTTATAATCTTCCCGGCGTGCTTTACCTATGACGTTCAGCCTAACGCAGGTCCCAAGCTGCTCTTTGTTTCTATGGCAAAGGTGTTTAACAATATGCCGGGCGGAAGATGGTGGGGCTCTCTGTTCTTCCTGTTTATGTTCTTTGCCGCTATGTCTACCGTTATTGCGGTATGCGAAAATATTCTTGCCTGCATACGTGAGCTTACCGGCTGGAACAGAAGAAAGGCAAGTATTATCTGCGGCGTCGCTGTTCTCCTCCTGTCCGTGCCCTGTGCGCTGGGCTTTAACCTTCTTTCCGGCTTCACCCCCTTTACCTCAGAATCATCGATAATGGATTTTGAGGATTTCTTTGTCAGCTACTGCGCACTTCCGCTTGGTTCACTGTGCTACGTACTGTTCTGTGTATCAAAGTACGGATGGGGATTTGATAATTTTATCAAAGAGGCCAACACCGGAAAGGGCCTTAAGCTGAAAAAATGGATGCGCCCGTATATCGCCTATGTGATACCGACTGTTATAGCAGTTATCTTCCTTATGGGTATAGTGAATTTTGAGTTTGCAGACGGACTTACCATCCTCGGCTGGATAAAAAGTCTTATCTGATATATGATCCTGATATCCCACGGCTCGGCCGTGGGATATTTTTTGTTTCTAAAACGGGGAAAATGTGTTATAATAATAGTGAAAGGAGGGGAGACCGTGGAAGAGAAAAAAAGGTGTTATATTGCAATAGACCTAAAATCCTTTTATGCATCGGTTGAGTGCGTTGAAAGAGGACTTGACCCCATGCGAGCCAATCTTGTTGTAGCGGACCGCTCGCGTACAGAAAAAACCATCTGTCTTGCGGTTTCCCCGGGACTTAAAAGGTACGGTATCCCCGGCAGAGCACGTTTGTTTGAGGTCATAGAAGAGCTTAAAAGAGTGAATGCTGACCGTCTCAGCCGTGCCCCGGGCAGGAGGTTTTCCGGTAAAAGCACAGACTCCGTCGAGCTTGACCGTGATCTGTCCCTTGAGGCAGATTTTATCACCGCTGTCCCGAGAATGGCGCTTTATATAGATTACAGTACCCGTATATATTCGGTATATCTCAGATATATAGCCCCCGAGGATATCCATACCTACAGTATAGACGAGGTGTTTATCGATGCCACAGACTATCTGAAGTGCTATTCACTTTCTCCGAGAGAGTTTGCGCGGCTTTTGATAAAAGAAGTACTCAAAGAAACAGGAGTTACCGCCGCCGCAGGTATAGGGGATAATCTGTATCTCTGCAAGGTAGCAATGGATATAACCGCAAAGCATATACCGCCGGATGAGGATGGTGTAAGAATAGCAGAGCTTGATGAAAAAAGCTACAGAGAGACCCTGTGGGATCACCGTCCGCTGACCGATTTCTGGCGTGTTGGCAGAGGGATAGCAAGTAAATTAGAGCAACACCGTCTTTACACCATGGGTGACGTAGCAAGATGCTCCACCTATAATGAGGAGCTGCTTTACAAGCTGTTCGGAGTGAATGCGGAGCTGCTAATTGATCATGCCTGGGGCTATGAGAGCTGCACTATGCGGGATATCAAGGCATACCGTCCTTCCGTCAATTCTCTCAGCTCGGGACAGGTGTTAAAAACACCCTACAGTCACGGTAAAGCAAGACTCGTTGTCAAGGAGATGGCTGAGAGTCTTTCTCTTGATCTGGTTGAAAAAAGGCTGGTTGCACACAAGCTTACTCTTTATGTCGGGTATGATATTGAGAATATATCAAGGGGCTATGCCGGTGAGATAAAGAAGGATTACTATGGCAGGAAAGTTCCGGAGCAGGGAAGAGGCTCAGTTAATCTCGTTACTCCCACATCCTCAGGCAAGAAAATCGTTGAGAGCGTACTGAAGCTGTTTGAGGAGATAACCGATGAGGAATTGCTTATCCGCAGAGTAAATCTTACCGCTGAAAACGTAGTCCCGGAGGACTCGGTCAGCGGCAATATTACCGCTGAGCAGATAGATATATTCACCGATATAAGCTCTCTTGAAAAGAAGCGTGAGGAAGAAGAAAAGGAGCTTAAAAGGGAGCGTAGGCGGCAGGATGCCGTTATCGGGATAAAAAAGAAATTCGGCAAGAATGCCATAATTATGGGCAGCGACCTTGAGGAAGGTGCCACTGCTATCGAGAGAAATAACGAAATAGGCGGCCACAAGGCTTAAAGGGAAAGGAGGGCGGCTGTGAAAAGTGCAAGAGAAAAATACGGCGACATTATAGATATGCCGAGGCATCTGTCAAAAAATCATCCGCAGATGCCTGTTGCTGACAGAGCAGCTCAGTTCAGCCCTTTTGCGGCACTGACGGGACAAGATGCCGCACTTAGAGAGACTGCGCGTATTACAGATAAAAAACTTGAGCTTGACGATGGGGAGATCTCCATAATAAACGAAAAGCTGAGATTCCTGAAAGATATGGGTTATCCCGACGCCCCTGTCACGATAGAATACTTTGTAAAAGACAGTAAAAAGAGCGGAGGCAAGTACCTGGCCTGCCATAAAGCCGTAAAACGGATAGATGAGGCTGAGGGAAGGGTAGTACTGCGCCCAGGCGAAACTATCCCTGTGGAGGATATTTGTGCCATTGATGGCGATATCTTTTCAGATATCGGTAACTGATGTATTATGTTATAAAAACTGTAAACCTCTCATCTGCGGAGAGCTTGCGGTTTTCTATTGCTTTATTCGATGATTAAAATGCAGAAATTTTTTGTTTTATGAAACCTTTTGATATTTTTTCTGTATATATATATGAGGAGGTTAATATTTACAATAAAACGTGATTTCAGAAAAAAAGGTATATCTAAAATTAGGAGGTAGAGTAAAGATGAACGATCAACCCAAAAAAGCAAGGAAGAGGATCATTTTTGTTTGTTGCGCTGTTGTTGCGGTTGTCATAGTTGCTTCTTGCTGTGTATTTCTCTTAGATATTTTTCAGTATAACACAGGGGTCGTGACGAAGATTGCGGCAAAATCCAACAGTAACGATGAACTGAATTTAGAGATCAGCTATTTTCTCCCAATGGGCGGATATTCTGTTTGCGAGGTCTCTCGTGATGAGGGTGAACTTGCCGGTGACGGCATGGTAGATTATGACGGTTCACTTGGAGAATATCGGATCATGATAACATTCGGCGACCTTGCACCGCACAAATCCATTGGAAATAAAAATAATGAGAACGGTATTTTTGAATTAAAGAACTCGGATGTTCTCTTAAAAGCAAAGATTGCTTTTCCCTCTGACCATGGCTTTGTTCTTTATATCGGTTCGGATACTCCAATTCATATTGACAACATAAACGGTAACGAGTTGAATAACCTTTTCGGTAAGATCAGGATTCCGATCACCCTGGGAGATACATAATAATATAGTACAATTAAAGCAAAATAAAAGCCTTAACCTTTCCCGATTGGGGAAGGTTAAGGCTTTTTGTCTCGGATTATTTAACAGCGTTAAGTCTCTGTGCCATAACGAGCTTATAGTAGATGCCCTTCTTCTTGAGAAGCTCGGTGTGGGTACCGAACTCTGCAATGTGTCCGTTATCAAGAACGATCAGCTTGTCAGCATTTCTGAGAGTAGAAAGTCTGTGGGCGATGGCCAGGGTGGTTCGGCCTTCCATAAGCACGTTAAGAGAATCCTGGATCATCTTCTCTGTCTCGGTATCGAGAGCCGCGGTAGCCTCGTCGAGAATAAGAATGCTGGGGTTGTGGATCATTGCGCGGGCAATCGCGATTCTCTGACGCTCACCGCCGGAGAGGGAGAATCCGCGCTCACCGATCATGGTGTTATATCCCTGAGGAAGATCACAGATAAAGTCGTGTGCATTTGCAAGCTTCGCCGCACGAATTATCTCTTCGTTAGTGGCATAGGGCTTTGCATAACAGATATTGTCTCTTATCGAACCGTGGAACAGGTGAGTTTCCTGAAGAACTACACCGATCTGGGAACGGAGAGCCTGCTGAGATATATCACGGATGTCAACGTTGTCTATCTCGATTACACCCTCGTTTACGTCATACAGACGCATTATAAGGTTAATGAGTGTTGACTTACCGGCACCGGATGCACCGACTATACCGATCATTTCACCCTGGTTGATATGAACGGATACGTTCTCAAGCACGGGATCGTATGAGTTGTATCCGAAGGTAATGTTCTTTATGTCGATATCACCCTCTATCTTGATATCTATAGGAAGATCGATATCCTTGATCTCCGGCTCCTCGTCAAAGATCTCCATAACCTTGTTAATGGAGTTAAATACGTTTGCAAGGGTAGTGGGAAGATTGAGGAAGGTGGTAAGGGGGGCATAAATAACGGACGTATACGCAGTGTACTTAAACAACTCACCGAGAGTGAGGTCGCCGTTAAATACAAGTGCGTTACCGTAGAAAAGAATTATGTAAGAACCTAACTTGAGCAAATGGCTGAGAACAGGCGCAAAACAGTTTGAGTAACGGTCTCTGTAAATACTCTTTTTTGTACTCTCGTCAATGGCCTTTTTGTGTTTTTCTACAGCTGCTTTTTCACGGCCGAAGCACTTAACTATTCTTTCGCCCTGGATCGTGTCCTGTGTGAGACAGTTTACGCTATATGCCTTCTGCCATGCGGTACGTGAGTTCTGCGCCATACGCTTCCATACGTTTTTTGCAACAACACAAACGATAGGCACAGGTATGAATACGAAAAGACAAAGCATAGGGTCAACGAACAAAAGAAGTATAATTGCCAGCAAAAAGGATAATATCTGGTTGATAACACTGGGGAGAGTAGAGGTGATAAAGCCCTGAGTGACTGAAATATCACTGTTCAGACGGCCCATCAGGTCACCGGTAGACTTTCTTTGAATAGAAGAAATACTGAGTCCCTGAATCTTCTCAAAAAGAAGAGTACGGAGAATAAGCACAAATCTGTTACCCGAAATCGTGGAGAATAAGCCTTGTACCAAGGAAAGCGCTCTCTGGAACAGATCAATTAAAATAAGTGAAACGGCGATTACAATAAATCCTTTAATTGCGGTAGCGTCAACGTCGGGGTTGTTCATATAGCCGTCTATCGCTTTTTGCTGGATAGTCGGCAGGATAAACATAAGAACAAAGGATATTGCGGATACGAAAATGGGGAAGGACAACATAAGACGCATTCCGCGGGTAAGTCCCCACAGTTTCTTTATTGCCGAACCCTTTTCACGGCAACGTGGACAGTTTCTTATTCCACGGGGCATGGGGTCGCCGCACTTGGGACAGAAATTCTCCGGTTCGTTGTTGATAAGAGGCTCACCTACCTCTTTACCCTCTTTGATTGCTTCTGCGATAATTCTGCAGCCTCTCATAAGTACTGTGTACTGGGAGAGATAGCGGCCGGAGAGGAAGGTACAAACTCTCTTTGCACAACCGTTTTCCTGGAGGAGAAATGCGGAGGAACCCAGCATATTCTCAACGGAAAATTCGGTGAGATCCTTAAAATCGTATTTCTCTACAAGTCCTTTTTCTGTAAGCTTGTAGATAAAACGATCGGTTACTACTACCTTACCCTTGGTTATCATACCATTCTCAAAGTTATAGGGAAGGCAATACATTATTCTTTCGCTGCCTGAGGAATTGCTCTCGAAGACAGCGGCTTCTTTTTCGGTTAGATCGTAGATCAGTTTCACGTTTAGCTACTCCTTTCCTTATTTTTGGGGACGGTATCAGAAAAAGCTTTCTACCTTTTTCTGGCTGAACTTGTCAAGAGAATCAAGACCGTTTATAGTGTAGTTACTACCGTCGATATCCTCAACAAGAAGTCTGCCGTCCTCAAGCATATGTATATCGGAGTAAGGATTGTTTACCATAAAAGCTCTGCGGCCGGACGTGGTCTCAGTGTCCCAATAGCTACGACCGTGCTTTTCCTTTATAGAATACACGTGGGTTATCTGTGGGATGAAGTATCTTCTGTCAAGCTCTTCATTTACCAGGTTAACCTGTTCCTTCGGAAAATCGTTTATATTTTTTACAATGCCGATCTCCACTCCCTTACCGCTGGAACGGGAATCCGGGGTACGTACAGAGAGAAACTCATCGGGGTTGGTTACCGGATAAGTGCGAAGAATAATTATTCTTTCAAAAAATTCCTTATCGCCGTCTTTGCTTGTGAGCTCCATGGAAACAAGGCCGCCCTCTGAGAGGAAGAAACGTGCATT
Source organism: Clostridia bacterium (assembly GCA_017408535.1). GTDB lineage: Bacteria > Bacillota > Clostridia > Oscillospirales > CAG-272 > RGIG2161. Next base: position 12,782 of record JAFQUL010000221.1, on the reverse strand, counting down.
ATTTGGGTTAATATCTATTGACTCTCTTTTTGCAAAAAGGGCATCAACGAGGGCTTCGTCACTTTCTGCGGCAGCAATAGGTTTATTATCTAAGTTACTCATTGTTAATCTCCATTCAAAAGTTAATTAAATTCAAATGTGTTCGCCTGGGCGAACAAAAATGGGACAGGGACCCATTTTTAATTTGAATTTGAATGCGTGATAATCGAACTTTGGAAAAAGCCCGAGTTATATTCACGCTACAATCCTTCCGTCATTAGAGTCATTCTCCGATGACAATTTTTTTGTTGGCCTCGCTCTGGAGCTTATAGAGCTTATAGTATATACCGCGCTGGCGTATAAGCTCGTCGTGTGTTCCGCTTTCTGCGATCTCACCGCCTTCAATGGCATGGAGCATATTGCAGTTCTTAAGGGTGGAAAGTCTGTGGGCTATCGAAAGGGTAGTGCGCCCTTCTACAAGTGCCTCGAGGGCCTTACCGATAAGACGCTCGGTCTCTGTATCCATTGCCGCGGTAGCTTCATCGAGAATAAGAATCGAGGGGGCAAGGAGTATTGCTCTCGCAATGGAAATTCTCTGCTGCTCACCGCCGGACATTGCTCTTGAGGAGCCGATACCCACGACGGTGTCGTAACCTCTCGGCATATCCATTATAAAGTTGTGGGCGTTGGCAGCCTTAGCGGCTGCGATAACCTCGTCCATCGTAGCATCGGGACGGGCATATCTGATATTGTCCGCAATAGTTCCGCGGAAAATAAATATTTCCTGGGAAACTATGGCCATATTCTTTCTCAGCGATGCCGTTTCTATATCGCGAATGTCTATACCGTCAATGAGTATCTTTCCGCTTGAGGGCTCGTAAAGACGGGTGATAAGGTTTGCAATGGTACTCTTACCTGCACCTGTATGTCCAACAAGACCGACCTGATCACCGGGATTAATGTGCAGAGAAACGTTCTTAAGTATGGGACGGTTGGGAGTATAGCTGAAGTTTACCTTCTGAAGCTCGATCTCGCCTTTGAACTTGTCTATCTTAACCTTACCGGTATCGCTGACAACATCCGGTTTGGTGTCCATAGTTTCATAGAAACGCTGAGCGGAGTTGATTGCGCCGCTGAGTGCGTCTGCAAGGTTGGAGGTAAAGAAGTTGATAGGTCCGAATACAAGACCGATATAACTGAAGTATGTAACAAAGTCAGCATAGGTCATATATTTATTGATAACGACGATACCACCGATACCCCAGATGACCTGAGAAGCAAGACCGATAAGAAGACCGATGATCGGGAAGAAACACATATACATCAAATATCTGTATATGGAGGCTGAAGATACCTTTTCCGCCTTCTTTTGATAGCGGTGGGTCTCGTCGACTTCCTTCGCAAAGGCTTTAACTACGCGGATACCGGAAAGAGAATCGTTTACTACTCCGTTAAGAGAGGACTCTGCGCGCCATACCTTGCTATGCGCTCTGTAGTACTTAGGCGCACGCAATCTGTAAAGCAGAAGAAGGAAAGGAACGGGGACAAGGATAATAAGGCTCATCTGCCAGTTCATAGTGAAAACTATGATCAGCATACCGATAAGGTTTACCGTGTTCCAAATGGTATTGGGAATATACACTACGAAGAAACCGGCAATACGTGCGGCATCGCTGTCGATTCTTGTGAGAATGTTACCAACCGAGTTTTTTCCGAAGAAGGAGAGGGATAGGGTCTGGATCTTCGCAAATATATCCTTTCTCATTGAATCGGTAACGGTATTGGTTACGAATGCCTGAGAACGGTACTGAAGCATATCGGTGAACATATTGAGCAGCGACAGGCCGACTATAGCACCTATGGTAATAAACACCCAGTTTAAGGAGTGGTGAGAGCCCTTCTCGTCAAGAACTTCAGTAAGAAGGAACTTGTTCTGGATAAAGGGAGTTATCAGCTGGTTTGCAGCATTAAGCAACATACAAAACAGCACGATGAGACAGTGTACTATGTGAGGACGGTAGTAGCTGAACACGCGGAGAAGTGCCTTTTTATCCTTATCGCAATGTGGACAATGCTTGGTATCGGGATCTGGGTACTGATTGCCGCACTTGGGGCAGGATACCTTATACTGCTTAAATATTTCATCATCCTCAGTGACGTCTTCTCCCTTTTCATACATACGGTCGATTACGTCAACTAGAGTGAATATTTTCTTCTTTGCTTTGTTTGTGGAGTAGCAAACGATAACTGAGGAAGCAGCTTTGTCATATTCGTCAGTAAGACGCTTCTTTTCTTCCTCGGAGGTATCGTCGGTGAATACCGGTGCTTCTGTGGTATATACGTTGTAAACGAAGCGTACAGAACCGAGGAAGCTTTCCACAAGTGGGTTCTTACAGTAACGGAGATCGTATTTTTCAAAGATTTTACCGTCTGTTGAAAAATAGAACACAGATCCCTCTGACTTACTAAAGGCGAGCCAGGCACTGCAGTATTTTTTGTCACGATCGAGATCGGTGAAAACTGCGGCATCAATGGACTCGGGAGATATGCCGTTCTCTTTGAGAACATCTTTGGCTGATTTGTCGAGAATATCGAGCGGTAGCATATCTGTCACCTCCATATAGACAATTTTGTTATTTTGCTTGTAAAGCAGTACCTAATGTGATAAAATATAAATACCATACATTATATGGGCTTTACAAGTCTATTTAAGTATAGTCAAAAAAACACAAAAAGCAATACTTTTGAGAAAATTTCTCAAAAAAAATTATCTTTTTTCTGTGAGGTATGAAAATGGGGCGTTTTAAGGACCTTTTTTTCAAAAAAAAGGATGAAAATTCAAAGTCTTTCCGGCATGAAATGGCAAAGAAGCTGGACGGCAAGCATATCAAGTACGTCAGTGAAAGACACAGTGATGTAGATGAGATAATCGGCCGTGAGGGAGCACTCATAATCAAAAACGATGAGTTTATTGTTTATGCTTCCCAGGATATCCTTTTCAGAGCCAAGATAGACGACCTTAAGGCTTGGGAGCTGCTGTCACTTGACGGGGTCGTGCTTACTGCCCCTGACCTTGAGCACGAGGGAAGAGAAAGAACGATAATTGCTTATTATAAATATTATAGATGATTTTGAAATCAAATGTTACATATTAATAAAACACCGCTGCTATAGCAAATAACAGCGGTGTTTTTTATATTAGTTTTCTTCAGGCTTATATGTGGATTCGATATGCTCAATGGGATCCTGCCACTCAGCAAGCTCAAGCTGCTTCTTGAACTTAGGCGCTGCCCAGCGGATAGCGTTTTTGATAACCTGGATAACGGTTTCATTATGGTAGCTGCGGATGGTCTCATGGCCGGGGTGGAAATAGAAGATCTTACCGAGACGGCGTTTGAATGTGATACCGCCGCGGAATACGTTGCCGCCCTTGAACCAGCTGATGAATACTATCTCATCAGGAGTGGGAATGTCGAAGTACTCACCGTACATTTCCTCTTCATCCAGCTTGAAGTGAAGCGGAATACCTTCGGCGATGGGGTGACTGGGGTCAACGGTCCAAACGTGAACGGTCTCGCCTGAAAATTCTCTCCATGTCAGATGACAGGAGGTGCCGAGAAGACGGCGGAAGGGAAGAGATCTGTGAGCGGAATGGAGAGGAATAAAGCCCATACCCTCAAGCACGCGCTCGCATACCTTATCAACTACTGCGGGATTTACTTCATCGTGAAGACAGTGACCCCACCAAAGAAGAACGTCAGTATTATCAAGAAGCTCATCCGAGAGACCGTGTCTCTCATCCTGATGGAAGTATGCGGTAGTTATCTCAAAATCATCTTCTGCAAGCTTTTCCTTAAGAAAAGTATGAATACCGCCGGGATAGATCTTCTGACAAAAATCACTGAGCTGCTCTTCGTCATATTCGTTCCAAATTGTAACTCTGATCATAATTAACCTCCAAGTAAAACAAATGGTTGCCAAACTACTGAAAACGCACTTTTAATAGAACGTCCGTTACATTAAGTATAACTGAAAAATAAGAAAAAGCAATACTTTTGAACAAATTTATTCGAAAAAAATGCTATCCCGCAGATACCCGGAATCGGCACGTGGCGACGGGGCTGATAAAAGATATATATATTAGTCAAATGTCTTAATAGACGATAATAAAATAACCGTGGTCAATACAGGGAAAATACTGACCGCGGTTATTTGTATAACTGTATTATCAGAGGGTCATTCCTCTTCGGAAGAGCTGTTCTCCTTAAGCTCTGCCTGACGCTCCTCTGCAAGTCTCTGTATAAGGTCGCACAGATCGGCAGATGCACGTGGGCGGCGGATCTTATCGATGTTTCTTCTTATCTCCTCGACTCTGTCGGGATTTGAGAACAGCTGGAAGATAACCTCGTCAAGAGGGCAAGTCTCGGATACTGCCATAGCAGTACCGTTATTGAGGAGAAATTCTCTGTTTCTGTCTTCCTGTCCGGGTATGGGATTTACGATGATCATGGGAAGACGCTTTGCAAGAGCCTCTGAAGTGGTGAGGCCTCCGGGCTTGGATACTATACAGTCTGACGCATCCATCATAACGTCTACATTGTCAACAAAACCATAGACCTTTGTGGGTTTGCTGAGCTCCAGCTTCTCTATCTTCTTCTTTGCTTCTGCGTTGTTGCCGCAGACTACCAGCATCTGGAAATCAAGAGGTATCTTGTCAAGACTCTTTACGACACCGTCCAGCTTACCGAAGCCCATACTGCCACCCATGATCAGAACGGTCAGCTTATCACGGTCAATGCCGAGAGAATCTCTTGCTTCATCCCGGGAGCCGATGTTCTCAAACTTGCGTCTGATCGGTATACCGATAGGCTCTATCTGCTCGTCGTTATATCCCTTCTTCTTTGCCTGCATTATCAGCATATCGTTGGGAATTACCACCTTGTCGGCATGCAGACCCTCTTCCCAGTATGGGTGAAACACAAAATCAGTAAGAATAGAGAGTATTTTGGCGTTTATCTTAGCCTTGGTTTTAAGAATATCTACAAGCATAGCGGCGAAGATATGCGTACATACTATAACGTCGGGATCATATTCCGAAATATATTTGTACAGCTTCGTTGCCATTGCTTTGTTTGTTAGCTTCAGCGGTGACAGCTTTTTCGACGGGGAACGTTTTTCCTGACTGCGGTATGCCCTGGCATACATACGCTTTGTGTGACTTGAGAAAAACAGATATCCGTTAGCTACCGTGTATCGGAGCGCTTTGTTGATATATCCGTAAGTGTCAAGAAATTCACACTGTGCGCCGCCTGCTTCAAGCTCGGCTTTAAGCGCTTTTGCTGTGGAATTGTGTCCCTCGCCTGCGGTGATGGACAAAATCAGAACCTTCACAGGTCTATCCTCCGAATTATTATGATTTGCATTTACACAGTTTTTGCTGAAGAATCTTTCCGTGTCAGCAAGTAAATTATATATCTTTTTTCCAAAAAAGTCAACTTTTTTGTTCCCGGGGGAAAAATATCTTTGCTACGCCGCTTGTTTTTTAATATATAGCAAAACTTTTGCCCGGAAATTATTTACTTTTGAGAAGATATCTGATATAATATAATGTAACTTTGCAAAAAACAGAAAGGAAGGCCGGATAATATGAACTTTGCCTTTGACCGTGACTTTATAGATAATTATCTTAAAGCCAGAGATGAAAACAGAAAAAAACCGGAGTTCCGTCACGGCCTTCTGATGTGCATACTTTTCGCACTGTCACTTGCCGTTACCGTGATGTCCGGCGGCCTCGTAGCATTTGTTTTTTTCCTTACGGCGGTAGCATCCGGTTCTATGATGTTTTGTCTGTTTCCGGTATACGTATGGCCTCTTCCGATTGCCGCCGCGGCACTCATAACAGTTTTCCTTGCCGATTCTGCTCTCGTCGCTGTCGGTATAATACTGCCTGTGGCTATGGCATTCGTTTTCGGCTGGTTTTCAAGAAAGGACAAGTCTCTTTCCTCGGCTGTGGGCACTGCGACCGCTGTTACCGTTCTATTCGTTGCCGCACTCGGATTCGTTCTCGTGTATCACTACGAGGGCGTAATATCCGTTGAGGCGATAATGTCTTTTGCAAAACGTTGTCACGGCTTTTTGACAAGGACCCTCAGTGCTACACTGGTATATAACAACGGTGAGACCACGTTCAGTATACTTACCTATGAGCAGATATCCACCATTGCCCGCAATACGGTGGCTGTGCTCCCGGGTTATGTGGTCTGCGTAGCTTTTTTGATCAGCTATATCAGCAGCTGGCTCTACAGACGTTTCCTTTCCGCGTTCGGATATGCGGTGAATATCATCCCGTTCTTCTTCTATTTTGATATGTCGCTGGTATCAGCATCCGTCTTTCTTATTGCATCTATTCTCAGCTTTTTCCTCGGATTATTCCCGAAGGCAGAGGTTGCTTATTTTGCCTCGGAAAATATGCGGATGATACTTATGCCGGCTTTCGTTCTGCTTGGCTTCAGATGGGCGAAAAAGGGTTTCGCCAAGTTTATGCGCGGTGCCCGCTTCGGCTGTCTTGCTTTTCTGCTTATTCCCCTGGTGCTGTCAGGCGCCGCTGTCGGATTTCTTGCTCCGCTGCTTACATTCTTCTCTGTGGCGGGTGCCGTATGGACGGTTAAGCGCAAGGCACCGAGAATTGATTTTGAGAAAAAGCAAAAATGACCTCAGATAAAATACGATTACGATAATATTAGGAGCTGATCGCTTATGAAAAAATCAAAGATCAGGGCAAATGGCGGCAACAGGTTGTTCTTTCTGGCTGCCGTGCTTGCGGTGATATTCTTTGCCGTTCATCTGCTTCTTACAGTATATACAGATGCATCTCCGGCCATCAGCGCCGGTGTTATCGGCGGCATCTATCTTCTGCTTGTGGTTGCCCTCGCTGTTTCGTCATATCTGAATTCTCCAAGAAAAATGACGGACCAGAAGCTAAGCCCTCTTCTTGGGCAGCTTATGGTAGATGTGGTGCTTAAGCTTCACATGCCGGTAATGATATGCGATATGTCCGGCAAAGTGATATGGTATAACCGTACTCTCGGCGGGCTTGTCGGATCAAAGGAGACTCTCTACGGCGCTACGCTTGAGGGAATATGTTCTCTTACCGTTGATGACCTTTCCGGCGGTAAGGTCAACGAAGGTATATTTCTCGGGGACAAAATATTTTCTTCAATCGGATATGAGATAAAGGCAGGCGACAAGGAATACCGGCTCGTGGTGTTCAATGATACGACTGAGCTGGCAGCTCTTTCAAAAAAATATTCCGAGGAAGATACCGTCATTATGTATATCATAATCGACAACCTTGGAGAAATGCTTGAATACCTTCAGGAGAAATACCGCGCTGCCTCGGCTGATATAGCAGAAATACTGAAAAATTGGGCAGCAGAGTCAGGATCTATGCTCAAGGAATATGAACGTGATAAATTCATCCTCGTAACCGACAGAAAAAATCTCGATCTTGAGATCGAGAGACGATTCTCTATTCTTGATGATATAAGAAACGTAAGAGTTGGTGAGGGCAATCTTCCCGTTACTGTGTCTATCGGTGTTGCTAATATAAGCGGTTCACTTGCGGAAAAAGCAAAAATAGCCCAGTCTGCTCTTGATATGGCGCTCCAGCGCGGCGGTGACCAGGCTGTACTCAAGAGTGCAGAGGGCATCGAGTTCTTCGGCGGACGTACAAAGACGGTACAGAAGCGGACCAAGGTCAAGGCAAGAGTTACGGCAAACGAGCTTATAATGCACATGACCTCCTCCGATAATATTTTGATAATGGGTCATAAATACCCCGACTTTGACTCAATCGGCGGTTGTGTAGGTATTGCCCGTCTGGCGGATTTCTGCGGTGTTCCCGCAAATATAGTGGTTGACACCTCTGACAGCAACGTAAGAAGCTGTATGGAGAGATTTTCCGATCTTCCCCAGTATGACGGACGGTTTATCGATGCCAGAGAGGGACTTGATATGATCCGCTCCGGCACTATGCTAGTAATTGCAGACGTAAACAACTTCTCGCACTTTGAGTCATCTCAGATCGCCGAGAATGCAGATAAGATAGCAATAATCGACCATCACCGCAAGACCGCGGAATTTACCCGAGAGCCTCTTATATCGTATATAGAGCCCTCTGCGTCGTCCTGCTGTGAGCTTATCAGCGAGATGTTAGAGCAGACTCTTCCGGCAGGCTCTCTTTCAAAGGTAGAGGCAGATATGCTCCTTGCCGGAATACTTCTGGATACCAAGCAGTTTTCAAGAAATACCGGTACCCGTACCTTCAGTGCCGCTCAGTATCTCAGAGAAGAGGGTGCCGTTCCTTCAGATGCTCAGGAATTCTTCAAGGCAGATCTTGATGATTTCCTCAGAGAAGCGAAATTTGAAAACGATGTGGTCATATACAGAAAGGTCATTGCTATCTCCCGCTCTGACGGAGAGGGACAGCCGCAGGACCGTGTTGCCGCGGCGAAGGCGGCAGACAAGCTTCTCGGTATATCCGGAATACTTGCCAGCTTTGCCCTTGTTAAGATAGGTAATTCAGTTCATATATCTGCCCGCAGTACCGGAAAGATAAACGTTCAGCTTATTCTTGAGGAGCTTAAGGGTGGCGGACATTTTGACGTAGCAGGTGCACAGGTTGCCGACAGAACGGTGCTTGAGGCGTTGACTATGCTCAAGAGTGCTATTGATAATTATATGGACAACAACAAATAAATTCAGCAAAAGAAACTGTAGAAAGTAGAAAGTAGAGGAAAAAACAATGAAAGTAGTACTTTTGTGTGACGTAAAGGGTCAGGGAAAGAAGGATGAGGTCATCAACGTATCCGACGGATACGCACGCAACTTCCTTTTTCCCCAGAAAAAAGCAATAGAGGCAACTCCCGCAGCTCTTAATGAGATCAAGGGCAAGGAGGAGTCCAAGAAGCATAAGGAGGCGGTTGAGCTTAAAGCGGCAGAGGATACCGCAGAGAAGCTGGCCGGTATCGTTATCAAGTTTACCCGCCAGGCAGGCGCTGACGGCCGTCTCTACGGCTCCGTTACCACCAAGGAGATCGCAGAGGAGCTTGAAAAGCAGCACAAGATCGTTATCGACAAGCGTAAGATCCAGTCCGACGTGCTTAAGGCATTCGGCAGCTACGCTCTTGACGTAAAACTTCACGCTAAGGTAACAGGAAAGCTCAACGTAATAATCTCCGACTAAAAACTTAAAAAACTGCCAAAAGGAAGTTTAGAGTAATGACAGGTGAAGAATTCTCACGTAAGCTGCCGTGTTCTCTTGAAGCAGAGCAAGCAGTGCTGGGATCAATACTTATAAATCCCGAGTGTATTTCCGAGCTGTCGGGAATAATGTCGGGCGACGATTTTTATCTTGAGACGCACAGAGATATTTATGCTGCCATGCAGGATATGTTTCTCCGCAGTAAGCAGATAGACCTCGTTACTTTAATAGACGCCCTTGTGTCAAACGATACCTTTGACGAAAAAGAGGGAAAAAATTATATTAAGGTAATAGCCTCAATAGTTCCTTCTGCGGCAAACGTAAAGGACTATGCAAAGATCGTTGCGGATAAGGCCGCACTTCGCCGTCTTATCGAGGCCTGCGGTGATATCAGCGATACTGCTTTTTCGGAGCAGGGCGAGGTCGAAAATATCATTGAAAGTGCAGAGCAGAAGATATTTGCTATCGCCGAGGGCCGTGAAAATAAAAATTTCGTACACATCCGCGAGGCTCTTCAGCAGGAATATGAGTTTCTCCATACCCTCATCCACAACAAGGACGAGGCTTCGGGAACTCCTACCGGCTTTGAGGGGCTTGACAGAGTGCTGGTGGGTATGGGCAAGGGTGACCTGATACTGGTCGGTGCACGTCCCGGTATGGGTAAGACCTCATTTACCATGAATATTGCCGCTAACGTGGCAAAGCAGACTAAGCGTGCGGTTTGTGTTTTCTCTCTTGAGATGTCGGCTCAGCAGCTGGTATCCCGTATGCTCTCAAGTGAGGCAATGATAGACAGCTATGCTCTCAGATCAGGCAACCTCACCGACGAGGATTGGGAGAAGCTTGCTTATGCTTCTGCCGAGCTGTCCGAGTGTGAGATATACATTGACGATACCACCGGTATTTCCGTTACCGGTATGAAGGCAAAGCTCCGCCGTGTCAAGAATCTCGGACTTGTGCTTATCGACTATCTTCAGCTTATGCAGTCTGACAGACGTATTGATAACAGAGTGCAGGAGGTCGCGGAGATATCCCGTCACCTTAAGATAATGGCAAAGGAGCTTGGTGTACCGGTAATTACCTGTGCACAGCTTTCCCGTGGTCCTGAGTCAAGAACCGATAAGCGCCCTATGCTGTCCGACCTTCGTGACTCGGGTGCTATCGAGCAGGATGCGGATATGGTTCTTTTCCTTTACAGAGATGAGTATTATGAGAAGGAAAGTGCAGCCAATACTGCCGAGGTCATAGTTGCAAAGAACAGACACGGTTCTACCGGTAAGGTAGAGATGGGCTGGCTTGGCCAGTATACAAAATTCGTTACTCTGGATGATAAGCATGAAGGATAATGTTATCGGTAAGGTAAGAGAAGCAATTCTCAGATACCGTATGCTTGACGGAAAGAACAGCATCCTTTGCGGTTTTTCCGGCGGTGCGGATTCTTCTGTGATGCTGGATGTCCTGTGTAAAATAAAGGATGAATTCGGCTTTTCTCTCCGTGCGGTCCATGTTAATCACGGCATACGCGGAGATGAGGCAGACCGGGATGAAGAGTTCTGTCGCGGCTTTTGCCTTGAAAGAGGTATAGATTTTATCTCCCGACGTGTTTCTGCGCCCGATTATGCAAGGGAGCATAACGTAGGACTCGAGGAGGCCGCAAGAGAACTGCGCTACGGTGTTTTTGAAGAGCTGAAGCGGGACGGCGAGGTCATCGCCACAGCCCACAACTCCACCGACAATGCCGAAACGGTGCTGTTCAATCTTATCAAGGGCAGCGGTAACAGAGGTCTCGGCGGAATACCCCCTGTAAGAGGTGATATAATCCGTCCGATAATTCTGCTTGACCGTGATGAGATAAGAGAATATGCAGGTGAGAGCGGTGTCCCCTTTGTTCTCGACAGCACAAACAGCGACACGGCCTACACCAGAAATTTTATCCGTCACAAGATTATACCTCTTGCAAAGGAAATAAATCCCTCGCTTGAGCGTACACTCCTTGAGTCGTCTGAGCGTCAGCGGGAAAGTGACGTATATCTGTGGGAGTCATCAGCACCTTCGGCTGACAGACTTTGCCGGGGAGAGATGACAGCAGAGGAATTTGCTTCTATGCCGTCCCCTGTCTCTTACAGAGCACTGTATTCGGTCTTTGTGAGGCTTTCCGATTGCCGTCTTGAGGCGGTTCACCACAGAGCGGTAAGAGAGCTCGCGGAAAAGGCTGTGCCCCATTCATCGGTGCATCTGCCGGGCGGTGTCCGTGCCGTGATAGAAAACGGTATGCTTCTTGTCAGACGGGAAGAAAAAGAAAAGCCGCCCTTTGAGGGTGAGCTGCCGATCAAATACGGAAAAAATGCTTTTCCCGACCTTGGTTTTGATCTGTTTCTTTACAGAGATGAAAAACCGAAGGAAATAAAGGAAAATGTTTACAAATTATCTATACAAGAAAAGATAATTTTTGATAAAATAAAAGATAATCTTTATCTGCGGACACGGCGTCCCGGTGACAGCTACCGTTCCCGCGGAATTACAAAGAGTCTAAAAAAAATGATGAACGAGAGAAAGACAGATCTTTCTCTGCGTGACCGTCTCCCCGTAATATGCGATGGGGAAGGGATAATCTGGGTACCGGGCTTTCCGGTGTGTGACAGAGTTTATCCGGATGAAAACGAAAAGAAAACAGCGGCGACGGTGCTTGTTGCATTTTACCGCTGAAAGTAAAAAAACGGAGGAGTTCCGGCATTATGTATGACTACAAAAACAACGAAGATATTGAAAAAATACTTGTTGATGCTGAGTCTATCGGGAAGAGAGTTAAAGAGCTTGCTCTTCAAATAGACAAAGATTATGCTGATAAGCGCCTGGTCATGGTTGGAATACTTAAGGGGTCGTTTATATTCTTCGGCGACCTTGTAAGAAATCTTACCATTCCTGCTGAGATAGAGTTTATGAAGGTTTCTTCCTACGGAAGCGGCACAGTTTCCTCGGGTGAACTTAAGGTATCCCTCGATATAGCGAGAGAGGATCTTTCCGAGTGCGATCTGCTTGTTGTGGAGGATATTATCGACAGCGGAAAAACTCTCTCTAAGCTGGTTCCTTATCTTGCAAAGAGAGCACGCAGTGTACGCACTTGCACTCTCCTTGATAAGCCCGACCGAAGAGAGGTAGATCTTTCTACCGACTATTGCGGCTTCGTGATCCCTGACGAATTCGTTGTGGGTTACGGGCTTGATTACGGCGAAAAATACCGCACTCTTCCTGACGTTTGCGTGCTTTCTCCCAAGGTCTATTCCTGATGATTTCCGTGTCGGAAACATTTGGATATATAAAAGAACAGAACTATCACAAAATATTACATATAATAGTATAACCGTGAACAAACACGCAGAGGAGGTCTCATGAAGAGCAATTTTAAGTCGATTTTGTTTTACCTCGCTCTTGTGGCGGTGATCGTTGTTGCGATGTATATCGTGCTGGGTCAGATGCCGAAGGAAGAGCTTGTATACAGCCAGATCGAGGAATATTTTGAAAAAGAACAGGTAAAGTCCTT
>JAFQUL010000220.1 GCA_017408535.1 Clostridia bacterium | reverse complement strand
GAAAAAAGTGAAAAAACAGGCCTCTCTATGATATCTGCTTTTTGCGATATTATATAGGGGGAAAGGTGATAAAATGCTTATTTTACCCGCAATAGACATTCTTGGCGGTCAGTGTGTCCGTCTTGTAAAGGGAGAATACGGAAGTGCCTCCCGTGTAGCTGAGGATGCTCTTGAAACCGCACTCAGCTTCCAGTCAAGAGGCGCTGAAATGATACACACCGTCGACCTTAACGGCGCAAAATCCGGAGAGCCGGAGAATCTTGAGCTTATCTCTAAAATCGCTAAAACAGTGAGTATTCCTGTAGAGATCGGCGGCGGTATCCGCAATATGGAAACAGTTGACAGATATATAGACGGCGGTATCGCACGTATTATCCTTGGTACCTCGGCATTAAAGGATCCCGGCTTTGTAAGAGATGCTGTGAAAAAATACGGAAAGAGGATCGCAGTAGGTATTGACGCAAAGAACGGATTTGTGTGTGTTGACGGCTGGACAAACAGTTCTGAAGTCAAATATACCGATTTCGCTAAGGTAATGGAGGATATCGGTGTAGACAATATAATCTTTACCGATATCGATAAAGACGGTACTCTTACCGAGCCTAATTTTGAACAGCTCGCTATACTTAAGGATACTGTATCTCTGAAAATAACTGCCAGCGGCGGAATAAAGGACATCTCACATATCGAGCGTCTTCACAAGATGGGGCTTTATGCCGCAATCTGCGGTAAGTCCATCTACAGCGGAACTCTTGATCTGGAAGAGGCTATCAGAGTAGCCGCAGAATAAATCCGAAGGAAAACAGAAATGATAACCAAAAGAATTATTCCTTGCCTTGACGTAAAAGACGGACGGGTAGTAAAGGGAACGAATTTTGTAAACTTAAGAGATGCGGGAGATCCGATAGAGATAGCCAAGCTTTATAACACCAAGGGAGCAGACGAGCTGGTTTTTCTTGATATTACCGCATCTCACGAGAACAGAGACACGATAGTCGACGTTGTGGAGCGTACTTCGCGTGAGGTATTTATGCCGCTTACCGTCGGCGGCGGAATAAGAACTATCGACGATTTCAAAAAGATACTCAGAGCCGGCGCAGATAAGGTAAGCGTTAACTCTGCCGCAGTAAAAAATAAGTATCTTATTTCAGAGGCGGCAGACAGGTTCGGCAGTCAGTGCGTTGTTCTGGCGATCGATGCCAAACGCCGCGGCGACGGCGGTTTTTCCGTTTATATTAACGGCGGAAGAATAGATACCGGTATCGATGCAATAGAATGGGCCTGCGAGGCTGAGAGACTGGGTGCCGGAGAAATACTTCTTACGTCAATGGATACCGACGGCACAAAGAGCGGCTTTGACATTGAGATAACCTCAAAGGTTGCTTCTCTTGTCAATATTCCCGTTATCGCATCCGGCGGCGGCGGAAGCAAGGAGCATTTCCGTGATATATTTACAAAGAGTGAGGCATCTGCCGCTCTTGCGGCCACTCTGTTCCACTACCGTGAGCTTGAGCTCCCCGATCTCAAAGAATATCTCAGACAAGAGAATATCAACGTAAGAATATAACGGGTGGTGTAAATATGAAAGACCTATCAGTATTTTTTAAGAAAAGTGAGCTTATTCCCGCTATAATCCAGGATCATGAAAGCGGAGAAGTACTTATGCTCGGTTATATGAACGAGGAGTCACTGAGACTTACCCTCGAGACAAACAAGACCTGGTTTTACAGCAGATCCAGACAGAAGCTTTGGAACAAAGGTGAAACCTCGGGACATTTCCAGACAGTCAAGGATATATATTATGACTGTGACGAGGACACACTTCTTATCAAGGCGGAGCAGATCGGCGCGGCATGTCATACGGGAAACAGAAGCTGTTTTTACAGAAAGATAACGGAGGAATAAAAATGGAAAAGACCCCACTTAAATCTCTTTACGAGGTTGCTGTATCAAGAAAGGCAGAGCCTCAGGAGGGTTCGTATACCGCATATCTTTTTGATGCGGGAATCGATAAGATACTTAAGAAGGTAGGCGAGGAGTCCGCAGAGACAATAATCGCCGCAAAAAACGGTAATAAGGAGCTTCTCGTCGGTGAAATATCCGATCTTGCATACCATCTTATCGTTATGATGGTTGAGTGCGGAGTACCCCTTGAGGATGTTGAGGCAGAGCTTGAGGCCCGTGCACAGAAGATCGGAAACCTTAAAAAGTTCAAGAATACCGACCGTAACACCTGATATGAGAACAAAAAAGACCGGACAAAAAAAGACTGTGTTTTATATCGGCGACATTATTTCTGTCGCCGGTGTTCTTCTGTTGTCTTTTTTGGTCTGGTCTTTGTTTTTTTTGTCAGGCAAGGGTGACGGAGAGACGGTAGTTGTTATTGAAGGCGGCAGTAAAACCGTTTCTGAATATGATCTGGGACATGACGGTGTTTATCAGATAACGTCATCAAACGGACATATACTGACCTTAGAGATAAATGACGGGAATGTATCTGTAACCTCATCCACCTGCGATAACGGTTACTGTGTCGGAATGGGCAAAATAAACGGTACCGGAGAAACGATAGTCTGTGCACCTGCAAAAATAAAAATCAAGATTGTTTCAGACGGGGAGGTTGGTCAGAATGATTTCATCGTCGGCTAAGATCCCTTCTCCTGCACGCAGGATCGCTTATTGCGGTGTTTTTGCCGCGGCAGCAATGATAGTTTCTTATCTTGAGTCATTTATTCCCGTAGGGCAGCTCATCGGTGTGCCGGGACTTAAGCTGGGACTTGCCAATATCCTCGTTGCCGTAGCTTATTTTTCTCTCGGTGCATCCTATGCGGCATCGGTGTCTCTGGTCAGGATCGTTATTTCCTCACTTCTTTTCGGAAGTGTGACATCGTTTGTTTTCTCATTGTTTGGCGGTATACTGTCATTTACCGTTCTCTTTTTGCTCGGGGGACAGTATAAGAAGAGCATCGGTCTCATCGGTATCTCGGTTTTGTCAGCGGCGGCACATAATACCGGGCAAATACTCGCGGCGTCTCTTGTAATGAGCGAGATATCGGTATTTATTTATCTTCCCGTGCTTTTGATCTTTTCGGTGCCTTGCGGGGGTATTACCGGAACGGTAGCTGAAATAACCTTGTCTCTTATAACGGGAAGCAGAAAAAATAAAGGAAACGGCTGAATATGAAAAAAATTATATCACTTTTTCTTTTACTCATCACGGTACTTGGTATTACATCCTGCTCAGACAAGTATTCGATGAGAGAAAAGAATATATATGCCATGGATACCGTTATAACTCTTCGGCTTTACGGAACTTCCGAGGAGGTCTCTTATTCGGCGGCAAAATGTGAAAAAATCATAAAAAATGTCGAGGATATTATATCAAGAACGGTGCCTGACAGTGAGTGCAGTGCGTTTAACGGTGAAACGGATGTTCTTTATTATCCCGATGAAGTTTTCTACGATAATCTTGCCAAGGCTATCGAGATAGCTGAAGCTACCGGCGGTGCTTACGATCCTACTGTTGCACCTCTTACCGATCTGTGGAGGATAAATGATCCTTCTGCCACCGATATTCCCTCTGAGGAAGAGATAAAGGAGGCACTTTCCCACGTAGGGTATGACAAAATAACATTAGAAGAAACCAAGATAAGCAAGACGGACATAAAATCAAAAATAGATCTCGGCAGTATCGGCAAGGGTTATGCTTGCGAAAAAGTGATCGAGTATCTTTCTGCCACCGAGCTTGGTTACGGTCTCGTTTCCTTTGGCGGTAACGTGGCTGTTTTCGGTCTTAAGCCGGGAGGAGAACACTTTAATATTGCTCTGAGGGATCCGTTCCTTCAGGGCGGTACCGTGGGCAATATCTTGCTTGATTCCGGTTACGTATCCGTTTCCGGGTCTTACGAGAGGTCGAGAGAGGTAGACGGGGAGGTATATCATCATATTTTCAATACCTCAGACGGTTATCCGGTCAACAACGGTCTTGTAAGCGTTGCGGTAATAGGTGATAACGGTATGGAGGCAGATGCTCTGTCTACCGCACTTTTTGTCCTTGGACTTGACGGCGGATATGAGCTTTACCGAAGCGGGAAATATGATTTTGAAGCTATATTTATAACAGAGAACAGGGAGATATATTTGACAGACGGTATATCGGAGGCTTTCACTCTTACTGCAGATGGCTACACCGTAAAGAATTTTGAGGATTGATCGTAAAATGAAAAAGGGAAAGGTATTAAAATTAATTATTGTCATAGCGGTAGCGATCCTTTTTATCGGTCTTACCGTGTGGCTGTTTCCGTATGTACTTAAGCTGAAGGATGAAGATACAAGAGCGGCGCTTGGTGGTTTTATCGATTCATTCGGGATATGGGGTATCCTCATAATGCTTGCTATACAGATATTACAGGTGGTATTTGCGATTATACCGGGCGAGCCGATCGAGATACTTGCCGGGGTTTTGTACGGCACCTGGGGAGGGCTTCTGATTTGCCTTGCAGGTGTTTTTGTAGCGTCAGCGGGAATATTCTTTGTAACACGCTGGCTTGGCCGAAAATATATTGAGAAAATACTTAGCTCAGAAAAGTACAGCAAGCTGAAATTTCTCAGTGTCCCTGCAAGACGGGATATCTTTATGTTTATTCTTTATGCTATTCCCGGCACACCGAAGGATCTGCTCACGTATTTTGCACCCTGTACCGGTATCGCTCCTCTGCGGTTTCTCTTAATATGCACATTTTCCCGTATTCCCTCGGTGATCTCCTCGACGTACGTAGGAGAGAGCTTCTCTGACGGAAATCTGGTTATGTCGTTGTGCGTTCTTGCGGCTACTATAGTTCTCGGTCTGGTGGGAATCTGGATAAACAATGTTTTCATGGAAAAACGGCAAAAGGATCAGAATATGCCCGGGAATGCCGACAGTAAATAATAACCTATCAATACTTTTCTTGACAGAAAGTCGAAATATAGTGTATAATAGTAAGAAGCATAAAATTGTCGCTGAAAGGTATATTAAATTTGAACAGAGGTATCAGTGCGCCGTATTTAACGGCGATAAACGGTATAAAAGAATATAATGCTGTAAGGTCAGAAAGAGACGGAAAGAAGCCCTCGGCGTTTGTGCTGACTCTTGGCTGTCAGCAGAATGAGGCTGACAGTGAAAAGATAACGGGAATGGCACTGAGTATGGGATATACGCTGTCTGATTCTCCCGAAGGGACTGATCTGATAGTCGTAAATACCTGTGCTATCCGTGAGCACGCAGAGCAAAGAGCGCTGTCGCTGATAGGACAGTATAAGCATCTTAAGGCCGTTAACCCCGATATTATAATAGCGGTATGCGGCTGTATGACCGCCCGCTCCGAGAGGGCAGACCTGCTTAAGAACAGCTATCCTTACGTGGATATTGTATTCGGTACAGCGTCGCTTCAGAGACTCCCCGAATTTATATATGACCGCATAAACGGCAGTAAGCGTATTTTTGCAGAGGATGACGATTACTCAGTTGCCGAGGGGCTCCCCATAAAGAGGGAGAGCAGCTTTAAGGCCTGGGTATCTGTAATGTACGGCTGCAATAATTTCTGCTCCTACTGTATCGTTCCTTATGTAAGAGGACGGGAAAGAAGCAGAGCTCCAGAGGATATAATCGGAGAGGTCAGAGATATCGTCGGAGAGGGTTATAAGGATATAACTCTTCTCGGTCAGAACGTTAACTCATACGGCAGTGAGACCGGAGGAAAATTCGATTTTCCGGGACTGCTTGAGTCTCTTGCCAAAATCGACGGAGATTTTACACTTCGTTTTATGACCAGCCACCCGAAGGATGTTTCAGACAGACTGATATCGGTCATGGCAGAGAATGAGAGAGTTGCGAAGCACTTTCATCTTCCGCTCCAGTCCGGCAGTGACAAGGTTTTGCGGGAAATGAACCGCAAATATGATTCTCAAAAATATCTCGGAACAGTTGAAAAGCTTCGTGCGGCTATGCCGGATATCGCTATCACCTCGGATATTATTGTTGGTTTCCCCGGCGAGAGTGAGGAAGATTTTGAGATGACCCTTGAGATCGTAAAAAAGGCTGAGTTTGACATGATCTATCCCTTCATATATTCTCCGCGTGAGGGTACTCCCGCCGCAAGAAGAGAGGATATGATACCGGATGCGGTAAAGAGTGAGCGTTTTGATAGGCTTATACTCCTTCAGAACGAGCTTTCAAAAAAGAAAAACGAGGCTTGGCTCGGCAGGACTGTAAAGGTCCTCGTTGACGGAATGAGCAAAAAGGGGAATGGTCTCTATACCGGCAGGACCGATGGCGGTAAGCTGGTGCATATAAATAGTGAAAAGGTTAAGATCGGTGAATTCACCGAGATAAAAATAACCGGCGCAGATACTTATGCGCTGTATTCTGATGAAAAGTGAGGAAAAAAGAAAATGGATAACAAGGTAATGGAACTTGCAGTAGCACTCGGACAGGCTATAAAGGAAGACGAGCGCATCAAGAAGATGGAGGCGGCTAAGGCGGCTTTCGATTCCGATAAGGGGATACAGTCTCTTATTCTCGAGTACAATACTCAGAGAGTTGCTCTCGGTGAAGAGTACAAGAAGGACACTCAGGACAAGGAGTTTATTGAAGTAATCAATAAGCGCATTGACGAGCTTTACAACAGTATCGTTACAAACGAGGTATTTATCGCATATAACGCTACTCAGGATGAAGTAAATAAGTTTATGAATGAGGTCAACGGTGAGATCACCTTCCAGATAACAGGTGAGCGTCCTTGTACTCACGATTGCTCCAGCTGTCATTCTGACTGCGGTCACCACCACTGATAAACTCAAATCATATCTGATACGGAGGGTACGTCATGGCATTGACTCCCATGATGCAGCAATACTTTGAAATAAAGGATAAATACAGGGATCACATCCTCTTTTACCGTCTTGGCGATTTTTATGAGATGTTTTTTGAGGATGCTACTCTTGCTTCTCAGGAGCTTGAGATCACTCTCACCGCCCGTGATTGCGGAGAGGGCAACCGTGCGCCTATGTGTGGTGTTCCTTTTCATTCCTACGAGCAGTATATGGGCAGGCTCATAGAGAAAGGGTACAAGGTAGCGATCTGTGAGCAGGTTGAGGATCCCGCTCTTGCAAAGGGAATTGTAAAGCGCGAGGTAGTTCGTGTTATTACTCCCGGTACTCTTATCGAGAGCGATCTTCTTGTTGATGCCAAGAATAACTATCTTTGTGCCGTTTATATTGACGGCGGCGACCTCTCCGTTGCTTTTTCCGATATAACAACACCCAAGATCTCCTGTACACATTTCTCAGGAGACGAGGCACTTTCCTCTCTCATGAATGAGATATCCACATACTCACCAAGTGAGGTAATTCTTAATCTCAGCTATGACAAGTGTATGTCATTATATGAGTTTCTTAAGGACCGTATGGGGGTATCAGTATCTGACGGTGCAGAGTATCTCTATGATGAGACTGTGTGCACTGATTACTGCCGGTCTCATTTCCCGGATACGGCTATGTACAGCGGTGAGATGCTTGCGGTAGGTGCTCTTATCGGATATATTGTTGAAACACAGAAAAAAGACGTATCGTATATCAAGGAGCTTGAGGTATATTTCGCAAACCAGTTCCTCGGTATAGATATAAACACAAGACGTAATCTCGAGCTGTGCGAAACAATGCGCACCAAGGAGAAAAAGGGAACTCTTCTGTGGGTACTTGATAAGACCAAAACAGCTCCCGGAGCAAGAATGCTCAGAAACTG
Source organism: Clostridia bacterium (assembly GCA_017408535.1). Classification (GTDB taxonomy): domain Bacteria; phylum Bacillota; class Clostridia; order Oscillospirales; family CAG-272; genus RGIG2161. The sequence continues at coordinate 3,241 of JAFQUL010000220.1, read as the reverse complement.
GATAGAGCATCCCCTTGTAAATGTCTCTCAGATCCTTCGCCGCCAGGGTGCTGTTACAGAGCTGTTTGACAGCTTTATGATGAGAGAAGAGCTGTCAGAGCTTTTGTCGGGAGTCCTTGATCTTGAGCGTCTTACAACAAAAATAATATACGGTACCGCTAACGGCCGAGATCTTCGCTCGGTGCATTCGACTATTTCTGTTATCCCCCAGGTAAAGGAACTTCTCAGAGATGCGAAAAACGCTGAGCTTTCTGAGATCCGTGACGGACTTGACGAGATGGCGGACCTGCGGGATCTTATAGGTGCATCGATACATGAGACACCACCTTTCCTTATTAGGGAAGGTGGAATGATCGCTGACGGTTATAACTCTGACGTTGATTATCTCAGAAGTGTGATGAAGGACGGTAAGAGCTGGATAACCCGTATCGAACAGCAGGAAAAGGATCTTACAGGTATTAAAAACCTTAAAGTCGGATATAACAAGGTATTCGGATATTATATCGAGGTATCAAGATCCAACGTGGATCTTGTTCCCGAAAGATATATACGTAAGCAGACCCTTACAAACGGAGAGCGGTATATAACTGACGAGCTCAAGGATATGGAAGCTACTATTCTCGGTGCAAAGGATAAGCTGTATTCTCTTGAATACGAGCTTTTCTGCGGGATAAGAGACAAGCTTTCCGAAAACTCAAAGCGGCTGCTTTCCGCCGCATCTATTCTTGCAAAGCTTGACAGCTATCTCAGTCTTGCAACTGTTGCATCACGCAACCGCTATGTCTGTCCCGAGGTGGATGCTTCTGACGTTATTGATATAAGAGAGGGAAGACACCCTGTCGTTGAGCAGTATATAAAGGATTCTTACTTTGTTCCTAACGATACTTACCTTGACACCTCGTCAAACCGTCTGATGCTGATAACCGGCCCCAATATGGCAGGTAAGTCCACCTATATGCGTCAGGTAGCTCTTATAACGGTAATGGCGCAGATAGGCTCGTTTGTTCCTGCGGATGATGCAAGAATAGGTGTTGTTGATAAGATATTTACCCGTGTCGGTGCGTCAGATGACCTTGCATCAGGTCAGTCTACCTTTATGCTTGAAATGAACGAGGTCGCCCATATTCTAAAAAATGCCACCTCAAAGAGTCTCATTATATACGACGAGATAGGCCGAGGTACCAGTACATATGACGGACTCAGCATTGCACGAGCGGTCGCTGAATATTCCCTCGGCAAAAAAATAGGCGCAAAGACTCTTTTTGCTACCCATTACCATGAGCTTGTTTCTCTTGAAACAGATGTCAAGGGAGCGGTGAACTATAATATTGCCGCAAAAAAGAAGGGTGACGATATAATCTTCCTTCGTAAGATAATCCGCGGCTCTACCGACGACAGCTACGGTATAGAGGTTGCAAAGCTTGCCGGCGTACCGAACGAGGTAATAAAGCGAGCCAAAGAAGTACTCTCGGTAATTGAACGTTCTGTTCCCGATGTCAACGTGGCAAAGAACAGTGCCGCCGCAGATCAAGAGACCTATGCGGTAACTCTTACCGATATTTCAAACGAATCGATAATTAATCAGCTTAAGAGTGTGGATGTGAATACCTTGACTCCCATCGAGGCAATGAATCTGATCTACGAGCTGAAAAAACAGATAATCTGATAACTCTGAATATACAGGGAAGGAGGTATAAGCAGAATGGGAAATATAAATGTGCTTGACTTCAGTATTGCTAATCTTATCGCTGCAGGCGAGGTTGTTGAGAGACCTGCCTCAGTTGTAAAGGAGCTTCTTGAAAACTCTATAGACTCCGGCGCAGATATGATAACCGTTGAGATCAAAAAGGGCGGTGTCAGCTTTATCCGTGTTGCCGACAACGGTTGCGGTATGGCGGCAGAGGATCTGCCGATAGCGATTAAGCGCCATGCTACCAGTAAGATCCGTACGGCAAAGGATCTTGATGCTATCTTTACTCTCGGCTTCAGAGGTGAGGCACTTGCGGCGATAGCCTCGGTTTCCGATCTGCGTATACTTTCAAAGATCAAGGGCAGTGACAGCGGTAATATGCTTATATCATCCGCAGGAGAAGGCGTTTCGGTTTCTGAATGCGGTTGTTCTCCCGGAACTACCGTAATTGTTGAAAACCTTTTTTCTACCGTTCCTGCAAGACGAAAGTTTTTGAAAAAGGATTCTACCGAAACTATGGCTGTCAGCGCCGTAGTTGAAAAAATTGCTCTTTCTCACCCTGAAATTTCAATAAAATTTATCGCAGACGGAGCGATAAAATATGCAACAGCAGGTGACGGCATACTGCTGAATGCCATATATGCCGTTCTCGGCCGTGATTTTGCAACTAAGCTTCTTGAGGTTTCTTCTTCCGGCGGCGCGGTAAAAATCAGCGGTTATATCGGACGTCCGGAGAACGTCCGTGCAAACAGAAACTTCCAGAATGTATTTATAAACGGCAGATACATAAAGAGCAAGACTATAGGCGCTGCCCTTGAGCAGGCATTTACGTCTTACATCCAGCCGGAAAAGTTTCCCGCGTGTGTGCTTTTTGTGGAAGTACCACCCTCAAGTGTTGATGTTAATGTTCATCCGGCAAAGCTTGAGGTAAAATTTGCAAATGAAAAAGAGGTATTTGAATCTGTATATTACGCGGTACGCTCTGCGCTTGAAAGAATTACCGACCGCCCTGCGGCAGAATTCAAACTGAAGGCTGAGCAGGAGATGCGTGAGGTAAGATCGGTAAATGCCTTTGTTCCAATAAAAACGCCCATTGACAGGGAAGAAGAACGCAGATTAAACCCTCAGATAACTATTGAGAGCACCGGAATATTCAGTCGGAAAACTGCCGCTGCCGTGCAAAGGGATGTCCCTGAAAAATTGCCTAAAGAGATTGAGACAGCTCCTTCCGGTATTTTAGCAGATGAGCCACCTCTTCCTCCTGAACCTGTTTTGGGTGTTGGTATATTCCGCACGCAGAGTCTGCCTAAGGATGAGTTACCTCCGGTAGAACGGCTAGAGCCGGTCAAACCTATTGTCGCTCAAAAAAATGAAGAATTGCAGACGGTGCTACCGATCACGGATGCGCAGACCGCTACAGAAACAGATGAGCCCCAAGAAGAGCAGGCAGAGGTATATACTCCCGAGCCATACCGCTTTGTCGGTGTATTGTTTGACTGTTATATTATCGCAGAGCTTGAAAATAAGATCGTGGTAATCGACAAGCATGCG
>JAFQUL010000219.1 GCA_017408535.1 Clostridia bacterium | reverse complement strand
CGAGAACCTTAAGGTCATCTGCTGTAAGGTCAACGTCCTGAGTAACGCCCTTTTCTTCCTTCATCTTATCGATGAGCTCCTCGAAGTACTTCTGACCAACTTCCATAACAACGTCGGAGTACATCTGGATGAATCTTCTGTAGCAGTCCCAAGCCCAACGGGGGTTACCGGACTTAGCGGACATGGTAGCAACAACCTCTTCGTTAAGACCGAGGTTAAGAATGGTGTCCATCATACCGGGCATGGATGCACGAGCACCGGAACGAACGGAAACGAGGAGAGGATTCTCCTTATCACCGAACTTCTTGCCGGTGATCTCTTCCATCTTGTCGATGTACTCCATGATCTCTGCCTGGATGTCGTCATTGATCTTTCTGCCGTCTTCATAGTACTGGGTACAAGCCTCAGTAGTAACGGTAAAGCCCTGGGGAACGGGAAGACCGATCTTGGTCATTTCAGCAAGGTTAGCACCCTTACCGCCGAGAAGCTCACGCATGGAAGCGTCGCCCTCTTTGAAGAGATAAACAAACTTTTTGCTCATTTACTTTAACCTCCGATAAATTTATATAAAGATTTTTGTTTTGTGCATCGGTGTGGCTGTACGGCCTCTTGCCGCGTCTACACACACCGACGCAACCATAATTATATCATAACTTAAGTCAAATATCCATACTTTTTTTGGAAATTTACCGAGATTTATAAATTTGTTCATATTCCCTATCATTTTTTGCCATTCTATTGTAGATAACATAAAAAAACAGTACGTGCGAGGCGGCAAATTTACAATTATCTCTGTATTTTTTGCCTCTCTTGTGCTATAATCTCATAAGACAATAAGTCGACCCCGGGATTCTCTTCGGGCGTCAGAAGGAGTCAAGTAATGAAATTCAGCGAAATGAAATATATCAGCCCGTCTGAAGAGGAGTTCGGCCATGCCGCAGAAAAATTGACCGAGGCTCTCTCCTCATCCGCTTCTTTTGATGAGGCTGACCGGGCATTCAGAGATATGTCCGCCCTCTGCAGTGCATTTGATACCGCATATTCTCTCTGTATGGTGCGTCACGAGATAAACACTCTCGACAAGTACTATGACGAGGAAAACGAGAAGAATGACGAGATACTTCCACTTATCGAGGAGAAGCGCCAGGCCTTCTACCGCATCCTTGCGACCGGAAGGTTCAGAGATGATTTTGTAAAAAAATACGGCGAGCTGCTGATAAAGAACATCGAGATAGACATGCGTACCTTCTCCCCTGAGATAATCCCCGATCTTCAGGAGGAAAACCGCCTTGTAAACGAGTATACAAAGCTTCTTGCCTCCGCACAGATCGAGTTTGACGGTAAGAAAAACACCATCCCTCAGATGATGGCGGAAAAGCAGAGACCGGACGATAAAATGCGCCGTCTCGCCTGGGAGGCAGACGGAAAATTTTATTCAGACAATGGGGAACGTCTCGACAGTATATATCATCAGCTGGTTCAGCTTCGTGCCTCTATGGCGAAAAAATTGGGCTTTGACAGCTATATAGGTCTCGGGTATGCGAGAATGGGCAGAAACTGCTACACTCCCGAGGATATCAGCCGCTTCAGAGAGGCGGTAATAAAGTACGTGGTGCCGCTGGCAGACAGTCTTTACCGCGATCAGGCAAAGCGGCTGGGTGTACCTTATCCCCTGTCATTTGCCGATGCTTCCCTCTCCTTCCGTTCAGGCAACCCTGCCCCCAAGGGTACTCCCGAGGAGATACTTGAGCACGCAAGAAAGATGTATCACGAAATGTCTGACGCCACCGGTGAGTTTATAGATTTCCTCTATGACAACGAGCTGCTTGACGTGCTCTGCCGCCACGGTAAGGGCGTAGGCGGCTTCTGCACCTCCTTTACCGATTACCGCGCTCCCTTTATATTCGCAAACTTCAACGGTACCGCAGATGACGTTGAGACTATGACTCACGAGGCGGGACACGCCTATGCCGCTTACGTGGCAAGAGACGTTTTCCCCACCGAATACCGTGATCCCACCCTTGACGCCTGCGAGATACACTCTATGTCAATGGAGTTCTTTGCCTGGCCCTGGGCAGAGGGATTTTTCCGTGAGGATACCGAAAAATTTAAGTATAACCATCTGGCGGGGGCAATAAAATTCATTCCCTACGGCACGATGGTGGATCACTTCCAGCACAGCGTATTTGAAAATCCCGACATGACCCCAGAGGAGCGTCACGGTGAGTGGAGAAGACTCCTTGGCATCTATATGCCCTGGATGGCACTTGACGATTCTCTCCCCTTCTACGGCGAGGGCAAGGGCTGGCAGAGACAGAGCCATATCTATCAGCGACCCTTTTACTACATCGACTACTGTCTTGCTCAGACTGTGTCACTTGAGTTCTTCGCACTTATGCAGAAGGACAGAGAAGAGGCCTTCAGACGTTATAATCACCTGGTATCATTTGGCGGAAGTAAGCCGTTTACCGATCTTGTAAAGGACGCGGGAATGGACGATCCCTTCGGTGATGCCCTGAAGGAAGCGGTCTCAGCCGCCGAAAACTGGCTGAAAACAGTAAATGCCGAACAATTTTGACAGTTAAATTGACTATTTTTTAATTTTACTATTGCAATATCGGCGATTTTGATATAAAATATAGAAAGAATAATATTTTTTAACGCGGGAAAACCGCGGCGAGTCTCCTGTCAAGGGGGACCGACTATGGAGGTATATATAATATGGTTGTAGCAGGCGATTTTAAAAATGGCGTTACCTTTGATATGGACGGCGACGTTCTGCAGGTAGTTGAGTTCCAGCACGTAAAACCCGGTAAGGGCGCAGCTTTCGTTCGTACCAAGATCAAGAACGTTATCACCGGCGCAGTTATCGAGCGTACTTTCAGCCCTACCGATAAATTCCCGGAAGCTTTCATTGAGCGTAAAGAGATGCAGTATCTCTACAACGACGGTGAGCTCTACTACTTCATGGACAACGAGACCTATGATCAGCTTCCCCTTAACGGCGACAAGCTGGGTGACAACTTCAGATTCGTAAAAGAGAACATGCCTTGCAAGGTTATCTCCTACAAGGGCAACGTATTTGCAGTTGAGCCCCCCACCTTCGTTGAGCTTGAGGTTACCGAGACTGAGCCCGGCTTCAAGGGTGATACCGCTACCGGCGCATCCAAGAGCGCTACTCTCGAGACCGGTGCTGAGGTTAAGGTTCCCCTCTTCATCGAGATCGGCGACGTTCTCAAGATCGATACCCGTACCGGCGAGTACATGGAAAGAGTATAAATCTTAAAGAAAGGTTCGATCCCGTTTCCCGGGGTCTCAAGTGATGAAAATGACTATTACCGAAAAGACCGCTTATCTCAAGGGTCTTGCAGAGGGTCTTGCACTCGACGCAAGCAAGCCTGAGACCAAGCTTATAAACGAACTCGTTAAGCTCGTGGACGAGCTTGCAAATGACCTTCAGGATCTCAGCGACGATGTTGATACTCTTGAGGACTACATCGAAGAGATCGATGAGGATCTTGGCGACGTTGAGTCTTATCTCTTTGAGGAAGACGATTGCGACTGCGACTGCTGCGATGACGATGAGGATGATGACGACGATTTCTTCGGCGTTGAGTGTCCTTCCTGCGGCGAGATGGTTTATCTTGACGATACCATCGATCCCGAGGATGTTGAGTGTCCCGCTTGCGGCGCTAAGTTCAGCTGCGTATGCGACTGTGACTGCGATTGTGACTGCGACGAAGAGGAGCACCACTGCGACTGCGGTTGCGAGGGCTGATAACCTGTAACGGAATATCAAAAAGAGCAAGGCGAATTGCCTTGCTCTTTTTATATTCACTTCAAAGCGATCAGATGTGCTTCCCTGTACCAGGGGTAGTACGCCGTCAGCGCCCCGGGAATGCTCTCAGCATCCACACTCTCGCTTGAGAACAGAATAAATGACTGACGCTGATATACCGGTACCTCAACCGCCCATTCAAGAATAATGTCGAGGGCATCTCTGTAATACATCAGCCGTGACATTCTGTCAGAGTTGATCTCCGCAGACGCGATGTAGTAATCCAGTATCTCGTCACTGAGTCCGTGATAATTACCGCCAAGCGTTGTAAGTGCGGAGCTTGAATAATAGTTATCACGCATCTTAGGCTCCGGTGTTACAGTATGCGCCGCACACCATATCTGCTGTGAGCCGCTGCGCAGTCTGCCCCACATAAGAGAGTTACCGGTAGGATCTGTAATAGAAAGAACTATTCCCCTCTTGCCGAGTGCCTCCGCCGCAGCCTTCATTATACCGTATGATGGGTGATCCCCTGCTCCGCCACCGGGCACGATGACCTCAAAGGAAAGAGACGCTCCCTCAGGGGCGGCTACAAATTTATCGATCTCCTCATCATAGATATATCCTGCGGCGATAAAATACTCTGTAGCGGCATTCAGTGCTGCCTGGTATTTATCCGCCGGGGTCATGATATCGTTGTATATCTCGCCGCCGTCATCTGACAGGGAGAATGCAGTTCTGTAATTTTCATCCGTCCTGTCATAGGCAATATAGGACGTCTCAGACATTGGATAATTTACCACTCTTGCCGACTGACCGTAATATGCATCTACAGCTTCATCCCTGTATACAGAGAAAACAGTCGCAAGAGCACGTCTCAGATCCATTGACTCCTCTGAGTCCTTATCCTCGCCTACCTTTACCGTTTCTGCATTTATTCCTATATAGCCGTACGCGTCGGCATCTGATATAATGGTGGTTATCCTGTCTCCCGTAAGCTCTCCGTTGCTGTTCGCTCCGGTGATCTCATCCACCGTACTGCTGTTACCGCCGGTCACGATCACGTCAAATGAAAGCTCATTCATTATACCGTCAACAGGGCTTCCGTCGGACAGCGAGACAAGCTCTATCTTCTCTGTCAAAGGCTCTGATGCGTAATAATTACTGTTGCGTACAAGCGAGACTGTACCGCCGCTCTGAGACTCGAACACGTACATTCCCGCACCGAGAGGTGCACCGTCCTTTGCTGTGACAGAGGAAAGATCACCGCGTTCAAAGCCAAACACCCCGTCACTGTAAGAATATAGTTCCTCACTTCCGTAGTAGTGAAGAGGGGCTACGTAAAAATCAAGGATAGAATATATGTCAGACGCATTGTATCCGTCGGTAAGTATTCTCACGGTATGATCGTCTATTCTCTCAATACCGGATATAACACTGACAGTACTCTCGGAATACTGGTATATATAAGCGTTACGTGCGGCAGAAATAACAGTATCGCTGTCAACTTCACCGCCGTTTGCATCCTCCCAGTACGCCTCAGGGTCACCCTCGTAAACAGTAAAAACTTCGTTATAGAAATCCTCCTGAGTAGGAAGATCGCCGTCTGTCAGGGTAAATGTAGAGCCGAGGGCGGTCGTAAACACTCCGCCGTCAAGCTTCGCAAATCCCCATGCGGCCATAGCAAAGGCTGTATGGTATTCCTCACCGGATATAACGGTATCTGACGGAATTCCGATAAGCTGTTCTGAATACTGCTCGGCATAGCTTGACACGCAATACTCCGTTACCGCCGCAATATCCTTCTTCCATTCGCTGAGAACAGCAGTATCGTATGCATCCTGCTGTCCCTGCTTCCATTTATCGCGCCAGCTCCAGATATGCCCAAAGCCGGCCGCATTTATTTTGTCAAACTCAGCTCCGTATTTAAGATATTCCTCGTCATCCGAGTCGGTAATATAATTGTCGAGTCCGCATATCGGTGAGTATCTTACCGCAGACCCGCCGTCGTAGGAAGGATCGCAGAGAACGTACATAGAAAATATAACGTCATCTATATCCATTTTATGTCCGTCCCAGAAAAATATATCATCTCTGATACGCACGGTGTATTCAGCAATATCTGCCGCCTCGTCCATGAAAAGAGTTATATCGCATATTCCGCTATAGGAATAATCAACACCGCCGTATGAGACAGTTTCTCCTGATATGCCCTTCTCCACCACGTCTCCAACTCTGTCAAGTAACAGAGGAGTAACCTGAGTAAGCCCCATAAAAAGCTTATCGTCTGCCGCAGCAGGATAGAAAGGATTAAGCCTGCCGGAAAGAGCTGAATATCCTACCCGAAGGATACCGTCACTCTCTTCAACCACAGGTTCTTCCGGCAGGACCACCTCTGTAGTAGACTCACTGCCGCAGGCCGCCATTGCCGTTACAAACAGAACAAGGGCTGTAAACAGCCCTATTGTTCTTTTGATTTTATTATTCATTATCTTTTCTGATATGCACGTCAAGCTGGCTGAAGGGTATCTCAATACCTGCCGCATCAAAAGCAAGCTTAACATCCTCGAGTATCGCCGCGCTCTCTGCAAAATAGTCGCCTGCCTTTGCCCAGCATCTGAAGCAAAGATCTACGGAGCTTTCAGCGGTAGCCGCTACAAACACAGAGGTATCCTCGGGACGGATAAGCTTATCATGACGGGATATAACATCGAGAACAGTCTTCTTCGCAAGAGAGATATCCGCAGAATATGCAATACCGATAGTATGCTCTATTCTTCTCTCACCGTTGGGAGCAACGTTTCTGATGGTAGAATTTGAAAGCATACCGTTAGGCACAACTATGGACTTTTCATCGCCTGTGTGCATCTTGGTGTAGAAAATATCAACTGCATCGACAAATCCCTCAGGACCGCCGTCAACCACGATATAGTCGCCAACCTTAAAGGGCTTGTTAACGATAATGAGAACACCGCCGGCAAAGTTGGAGAGGCTGCCCTGAAGAGCAAGACCGATAGCAAGACCGGCGGAGCCGATAAGAGCAACGAAGGACGCGGTGGGAATACCCACAAGGGTAGCAACTATGTATACAAGCAATACATAAAGGCCTACCTTAAGCACGGAAGCGAGGAAACGCATAAGACCTGCGTCGACCTTGCCCTGATAGTCACGTGTTGCAATTTTTCTGCAGAGATTCTTAATAACAATATGTCCGACAATGAAAAGAACCACAGCAATAAGAAGATTCCAGAAAGCACCAAGTATCCACGGAATAAGCGAATAAAGATAATTTACAAATGCGATCATTTTATTACCTGCCTTTACATTTTTTTGTTTAATCATTATATCAAAAAAACGGAAAATATTCAAGTAGATATAAATCAAAAATAAAAAAAGACCGCCAATTGACGGTCTTTTTTCAGGTGAAACTAAATTACTTAATCTCAACGGTTGCGCCAGCCTCGGTGAGCTTAGCCTTGAGAGCCTCAGCATCTTCCTTGCTTGCGCCTTCCTTGATGGTCTTGGGAGCTGCCTCAACGAAGTCCTTAGCGTCCTTAAGGCCAAGGCCGGTGATCTCACGAACAACCTTGATAACGTCAAGCTTCTTAGCGCCTGCGCTAGCAAGAACTACGTCAAACTCAGTCTTCTCCTCTGCAGCAGCAGCGGGAGCAGCACCTGCAGCAGCAACTGCAACGGGAGCAGCGGATACACCGAACTCTTCCTCGATAGCCTTAACGAGGTCAGCGAGCTCAAGTATGGTAAGGGACTTTATGTCTTCAAGAATTTTAAGGGACTTTTCGGATGCCATTATAACATACCTCCTGATATAATTTTTTAATTCGTTATGCTGAGATATTACTCAGCTGCGGGAGCAGCCTCTTCAGCTGCAGGAGCTGCCTCTTCAGCAGCGGGAACCTCTTCTCCGCTCTTGTCGATAATAGCCTGAAGGCCGTATGCAAGGTTGTAAAGAGGAGACTGGATGCTACCAAGGAGCTTGGCGATAAGGCCTTCCTTGGAGGGGATATCTGCGAGAGCAAGCACGCCGTTCTTATCGAGAACCTCACCGTCTACGAAGCCGGCCTTGATCTCGAAGGTCTCGATGGAGTCTGCATATTCCTTAAGGATCTTAGCTGCTGCAACAGGATCTTCCTTACTTACAGCGATAGCGCTCATTCCATCAAGGTACTGCTTAAGATCACCGAGGTTTGCATTCTCACAAGCACGGCCGATAAGAGAGTTCTTCTTAACGGAGTACTCAACACCTGCGGCACGAAGCTTTGCACGAAGTGCGGTGTCCTTCTCAACGCTGATACCCTGGTAGTTTACGATAACACCGGCAACAGCTTCACTAAGCTTTCCGGAGAGATCTTCAACGATAGCCTGCTTGGCTTCCAGAATTTTCTTACTTGACATTTTAGTTTCACCTCCCGAAAATAAATGTAAAATAAGCAAGTAGCAGAAAACAAAAAAGCTCTTTTACAGCATTCGCCGAAAAGAGACATATCAAAACACGACACAAGTGCCGTGAGTATTGTTCTCTCCTCGGCAGGAAAGCCTTAGCTTTTACTGAAACCTGCTGTCTATGGATTGACTTCGATTATTATATCACTACTAAATCAAATTGTCAATAGTTTTTTGAAAATATATAATTTTTCTTCCTGCATTTTATTCATCATCAGTTCATTAATAAATGTTATACTGAAAAAAAGGTCAAGCCAACTGTACTAAACGGTGATATATATGAACGAAAAGCCTCAAGCTAAAGAAAATATACTTGCTATTATCAATAGACATAAGCACCTCAACCGCATCATCGCTGTCGCGGGAGGGGCGGCCGGGCTTATCCTCGTGGCTGTTATCATAGCGGTAATAGTCCTGAATATTCCGCAAGAGTCTCTCCCCACCAACGCGGTGTATGACGACGGCGGAAAGCTGACCGGCATCCTGGGCGAGCCCACGGTGTGTGTCGACCCCGGCCACGGATATGACGATCCGGGTGCGGACTCCGAGCTCCTTGGGGAGGATACCGCCGAAAGAGAGATCAATTTTGACGTTGCTCTGCGTGTCAGAGATATACTGGAGTTTTACGGCGTCAAGGTAGTAATGACCCACGACACAAACGTACCGGATGATTCTATCCCGCAGAACGGAGACGGTAAGCACGTCATCGACCCGATCTGGCGGGCAGATTTTACAAATGCGCTGTCTCCCGACCTGTTCGTTTCTCTGCACTGCGATTCCTTCCCCGGGGACCGCTCCGTCAAAGGAACACGCATATATTATATGTCTTCAGCCAAGGGCGGCAAGGAAGCCGCAAGAGTCGCAGGCTTTTGTGCCGGAGAGATAGAAAAGACATTTGAAGGGGAAGTAAAGTTAAGGAACATGACCTCATCCGAAGCCTACTACGTGATCAAACATATAACTGCGCCGTCAGTTCTTATAGAAATGGGTTTTATTACAAACGAGTCTGATGCAAGTAATATGCTGTCAGAGGAATGGCGGCAGAAAATGGCAGAATCGGTTGCCGCCGGGATCGTAAATTCATTACTTAAATACTGATAAAACAGGAGAGATGACAATGAAAGAAAGAATTATCGCCATCGCCGCAGACCACGGCGGATACGAGCTTAAGGAAATAATAAAGGAACATCTCGGAAAAAACAATATCAAATACGTAGATTTCGGCACGAATTCAGCGGAAAGCTGTGATTACCCTGTCTATGCCCGCCCCGCCTGCAACGCAGTACAGAACGGAGAATGTGAATGTGCCATCCTGGTCTGCGGTACCGGTATAGGTATGTCTCTTGCCGCAAACAAGTGCCACGGTATCCGTGCCGCCTGCTGCTCAGACACATTCAGCGTAAGAATGACCAGACTGCATAACAACGCAAACGCACTTTGTCTGGGCGCCCGTGTTATCGGTCCCGGCCTCGCGCTTGATATGGTGGATCTTTTCCTCAGCACCGGGTTTGAGGGAGACCGTCACCAGAAGCGTATCGACCTTGTAGCCGAAATAGAAGCGGCAGGAAAATAATATCAGTTTTATAAAAATAACATTAAAGGACCCGTCACCGTATGGTGACGGGTCCTTTAGCCTTATTAGACAGCTGTTAAATCACAAAAATTGACGTATATCTACCGCAAGCTTTTCTTCAAGGTTTATCAGTTTCTTTGCAATGTCCTTTGATACCTCATCTGCCGCCTCATACTGATTAAGATAGCGGTTCAGCGATTTGACGCCCATATTACAGCCGTCTGTCATCAGATCGGCTACCGTCTTATCTGTGTCCTTTATACCAAGCATAAAATTGGTCTTTACCGCAGACATACCCTTAGCCATGGCAGACGGGTCCTTTCCGTCATCACCGAAGCGGTCAAGCTGTTCCCTTATCTCACTGTCAAGCCTTGAGTGTCTGTCCTTTGACTCGTTCAGTATAAAACGAAATTCTCTGTCCTTTACATGGCCCATAACACTGTCAATAGATTCCACTCCCATTTTTACACCTGCATCGCACTCTCTGAGCAACTTTATAGTATCCTGTTCTATCATTTTCCATTATCCTTTCCTTGATGTTTTGTATTAGAGTATACCCACGTATTAAAAAAATATTACTCTGACCGCGGCGAACTATACTTATAGTTGTATTGTGCTTTTTATCTTGACTCTCCGCTCATCCCTGTGATATTCTGTAAATGATAGCATAGAGATCTGACGAAAAGCCGCGGAAGAATCACTGTGTCATCTTCCCTTCTCCCTTTTTGTCACCACAAAAGTGCTGTCCCTTTGTTCTTTCCTCACACAGGAGGTGGTAAATTGAAAAAGAACGATAAAAAAGACAAGGATAAACCCTCTCTCGGAGTACGCCGTGTACTTTCTGACAATCTGTACGTCCTCGGGATAATACAAAGAGTAGCCCCATCTTATCTGCCAACGTATTTTCTCTGGAGCGTCGGAAATGCTCTGCTCGACTTCTTTACCAACGTGTGGCTGCTCAGAGAGATAGTAAACCGCTACCAGTCAGGTTACCCGGTACACGAGGTACTGTGGATGATGCTTTTACTCATAGCACTGAATCTGCTGTGGTATTTTGTTATTGACTCACTTCCCACAATAGTGTATCCGAAGTACCGGCAAAAGATCGTTGAGCGTATTGAAAAGGAGCTTTTCAAGAAAGCCTCACTGGTTGAGCTTGAATGCTATGAAAACCCGGAGTTTTACGATAAATACGTAAAAGCACTTGACGGTGCAAACTCCAAGTGCATGGAAGTCGTATATACGGTGGACAATCTTATATGGACTGCCGTTTCCCTTTCCTCCACCAGTATGATGCTGTTTTTCATCGATCCCTGGCTGATACTGTTCGGTCTTTTGCCGCTGCTATTCAGTATCGTTAAAAACGGCTTTAACAAGCTGACAAAGAAGAAGAGTGACGAAAGCCGTAATATAGAAAGACGTGAAGCTTATATACAGAGAGCCTTCTATCTCAATGAGTATGCAAAGGAAATGCGTCTGTGCGGCATCCCCCGTCTGATGCTGAAGAAGCATAAGGATGCAGAGTCAGAGTTCAAAGCTATATGCAAAAAATACGGTCTGAAAATGGCTCTGCTCTACCTCTTTTCAAACTCAAGCTCGGCCATAACCTCGTTTGCCGCAATGCTGTATGCCGCATTCCGTACCCTCGTCACCCGGTCAATGCTGCTGGGTGACTGTCTGGTGGTCTTTAACTCCATTGAACTTGTTGCATGGAATCTGACGCAGGTAGCAGGAGTATTCACAAGGTTCAGAGAGCTTGCAATGTACATAGAGGACTACCGGTATTTTATCGAGTACAGCCCAAAGCTGAAGAAAAACACCGACGGTCCCTCTGTTACACCCGGCGAGCTGGTGCTCAGCAAGGTATCGTTTAAGTATACCGGCGCAGACAAAAATTCTCTTAACGATATAAGCCTCTCTATCAAGCCCGGAGAGAAAATTGCTCTGGTCGGTCACAACGGCTCGGGGAAGACCACTCTTGTAAAGCTTCTTTTACATCTTTACGAGCCAAGCGACGGAAGCATCACCCTCAGCGGACGCAGTATAGCTGAATATAACAGCGATTCTTACCGTGATGCCTTTACTGTAGTATTTCAGGATTTCAAGATGTTCTCTATGTCTGTTGCAGAAAACGTGCTTCTCCGTCCTCTTTGCGACGGAGATGACGAAAAGGTAACAGAGGCACTGAAAAAAAGCGGTGCATACGAGAAGATAGCGTCTCTTGACAAGGGTATTCACACCACACTGACACGTGAGTTTGACGATGAGGGAGCAGTACTGTCAGGTGGAGAAGCACAGAAGGTATCTCTCGCGCGGATATTCACAAACGACTCTCCCTTTGTCATTCTTGACGAGCCCTCCTCTGACCTTGACCCAATAGCTGAATATAAAATGTTTGAAAATATGATGGAAGCCTGCCGTAACAGAACACTTATTTTCATATCTCACCGTCTGTCCTCCGCTGTGCTTGCAGACAGAGTATTTCTTATGGAAAACGGTCACATAATCGAATCCGGCAGTCACAGAGAGCTGATGGACAAAAAAGGAAAATATGCAGAGATGTTCTCAATGCAGGCCGAGAACTATGCCGACTGCGGCGAGGAGGTGAGTACCGATGTCTGAAAAAAGCAAAAAGGACAGGAAGAAGGATAAGCTGCCGCCTCTGCAAATAGTAAAATACAATTTTTTCATGCTGAAAAAGATCGCGCAGTTTACTCCTCAGTACATATTTTTTATGTTCGTAACGGGTATCATCGGAGGCGTGTCAAGGTCCGTCTCCACTGTGTTCACCTATGCCCTCTTCAATGCTCTTGACCGCCCGGGAGTGAACTTCAGAGAGATCGCAACGTATCTTGTTCTGATAATACTGACTGACGTAGTGCTGAGTATTTTCGGTGCTTGGTACTTCCAGTATTACTACCCGGTAATGGACAGAAATCTTCAGCACAAAATGCACGAGGAGCTTTTCGGTCATGCCCTGAAAATGGACCTTGCCTGCTATGACGATCCAAAATTCTATAACGATTACGTCTGGGCAATGGATGAGTCCAAGGGGCGTGCCGTTCAGGTCCTTGAGGACGTGGGAAGAATAATAACCTATCTTATTACCCTCTCCACTCTTATAACACTTATGATGCAGGTAGATATGATCGTAGGTGCGATATTACTGGCAGGATGTATTATAAATGCCGTCATGTGGGAGATAAACAATAAGATCTACTTTAAGAAAAACGAAAAGCTTAAGCCACTCAGAAGAAAAAATTCCTACGTCAACAGAATATTCCATCTTGCCGATCACGCAAAGGAGCTGAGAGTCAGCTCTGCAGGTGATAATCTTGAGGAGATGTACTCGGAAAACGTAAAAGAAATAGTCAGAGAAGAAATAAAAAGCGGCAAGAAGGTATATCTGCTCAGGATAATCGAAAACTTCGTATCTGTCACCGCGAGATTTCTTCCGGTTGTGCTGTTGCTTGTGAAGCTCTACGACGGATCTGCTCAGCTCGGCGGATTTGTAGCCTCGATAAACATAATCTGGAATCTAAACTGGAGCATGTACGATCTTGCCAAGAACATCCTGCGTATGCAGGATAATGCACAGTATGTAGGCAAATACATTAAGTTCTTGTCCTACACTCCTAATATCACCGACGGTCCTCTCGCCGCAGATCCTCTTGAGTCAATTGAGCTTCGTAACGTATCCTTTGCTTACACATCGGATACAGAAAATGCGGAAAAGGCCGAAGATGAAAAGGAAATAAAATATTCTCTTAAGAATGTCAGCTTTAAGATAAAGCAGGGAGAAAAGGTCGCCATCGTAGGATATAACGGTGCAGGCAAGACGACTCTCACCAAGCTGATAATGCGTCTGTACGATCCTACCGAAGGCCAGGTGTTCTATAATGGCAAGCCGATGACGGAATATAAGATTGCCGCTTTGAGAGAACGGATCGGCACTGTCTTTCAGGACTACAAGATATTTGCCGCCAGTATTGCGGAAAACGTTATGGGCGGTGAGGTAGAGGAAAACGACAGAGAAGCAGTCACAGACGCTCTTACCAAGGCTACATTTTCAGACAAGCTGTCCTCTCTCCCAAAAGGGATCGACACCCAGCTGACCAAGGAATTTTCCGAGGACGGCACAGAGCTCTCCGGCGGTGAAGCACAGAAGGTAGCTATCGCCCGTATATTTGCCCGTCCTTACGAGCTGCTTATTATGGATGAACCATCATCTGCACTTGATCCTATCGCTGAATATAAGCTCAATCACACTATTCTCGAATATTCAGAGGATAAGACCGTAATATTTATCAGTCACCGCCTGTCAACTACGAGAATGGCCGACCGTATCCTTATGTTCGATGGCGGATGTTTGATAGAGGACGGCAGTCACGAGGAGCTGATGAAAAAGGGCGGTAAATACGCCGAAATGTTCCGCCTCCAGGCAGAAAAATACAGAATGTAAACCATAAAAAAAGAACCTGTCTTT
>JAFQUL010000218.1 GCA_017408535.1 Clostridia bacterium | reverse complement strand
GTGGTGGTTGAGGAGATATCCGCCTTTGATAAAAAACTCTGCCCTGAGGATATGGCAGAAAAGGGTATGCCCTCGCTCGGTACTATAGTCATCGACGAGTCCTGTTACAGAGTGAATATCAGCCTCGGCAGTAATGCACTGATATATTCAAAGCTTGACGGAAGCTACGGTTATACCGTGATAGTGACCAGATACGGTATCTTTGATTACATTACCGACGTCGACCCGGAAACCCCCGACCCGTATCTCGCACCGATCTATACCTATTATTTTGACAGCACAGGTGAGCTGAGATATACCCGTCAGCCTAAGAAGTACGCTTTGTCGACATCAGGGGAGACGGATATTTACAGCTACTGCGTGAGCCTTGATGAATTTGCACTTGAAGATGGCAGTGTTTCCTTTAACAGTATGAAACTTCGTCATCGAGGTGAGCATTCCTATACAATATCCGAGGTGCTCAGTAAATACCCTGAAATGTATCCCGGTGTGGATAAAGAAGAACTTGAGATCCGTGCGTCTCAGAACAAGAATTTTTACAAGAGTGCAAGCGAGGAGATACGGCTGAATATCAACTTTGAAACAGCAGATCCCACCGAGAAATTTGACTTGCTTCACAGTGAAGGTATTTCAAGCTATCCCTGCCTCAAACGCTTCTTTATAAACGACGCGGTTATAGATATCACATCGGGCGAGGATGGCGAGCTTTATATAACTGCCGTACATGTTATGGGACAGGAGCTTACACTTGATACTCCAAGGCAGTTTGACGGAGATTATAAGAACTACGTGCATCAGGGTAAGGACTTCTTCGGCATCACCTTCGGCGGTCAGTGGGGAGATACTTATATCTTTACAGAAAATGAGATCATCGAGCTTCCCGCAAAGACGGTAGACCCGAATATTGTCCGAAAATTCTATAACACCTCTTTTTACTCCTATTCTGTTGACAGATACGGCAGACTGACTTACGTCAGAACTGCTTACAAATTCTTAACAGACGAGAATACTCTGAAATATTGCTGCGGCCGTGGTGAGCTTTGCCGCGAGACCGGTTATGCCGCTATTCTTAATGGGGGGCTTACCTATACCGTAAGAAATACCATGACGGTAGATGAGGCGATGGATATCTACGAGCTTTATGTAAGTAAAGAAAACTGGGTCTACAGTACAATGGGTATTACCAGTCTTGAGGATCTGTTTGAGTATAACAGAGAAAGATACTCTCAGTTTAACTGATAACGGAGGGAAGAATGAAAAAAACAATAATTTTGTCTCTTACACTGATTGCGGCGGTTTTCTTTACAGCCTGCTCCGGTGAAAAAGAAGAACCGATAATAGATGAGACACAGCCTTCGGAGACCACAGAGCCTGTTACCATGGAGCCTGTTACCACGGAGCCTCTTGAGCCGGACGGTGAGTATATTGATTTTATGCCCCTTACCTTTTTGGATATTGACCTCCCGGAGGGCAAGCCGCCCAAAGGAATGGTGCCGTCAAGAACTGTTTACGGTGAGAATATCCACACTGTTTTCGGCAAAAAGGCAAAGATCGTTGAAACTATATACTCTGCATATACGGGAGAGCAGACAAAATACTACGAGTTTATCTGCGTGGACGATCAAAGTGTTTTCTTTTCCTTTGCCGGTGAGGGAATGAAGCTCTTAGGTGTAAACAGTTTCAGTGACAATGCCGTTATCGCAGAATATTCAGAGAACGGTGATACTGAGGTACACCTTTATATGCTGATGGACGGAGAGATCAAAACGGTAGAGCTGTCTGCTCTCATCCTCGGATATATTTCCGACGAAGCTTATAAACTTTCATTTAGCGAAAACGGATTTTTCAGCTACTCTTTACCGGGAGAGTACGAGGGCGGCGAGGTGACCGTCAAGTGCCAGTACTACATTACCGATACCTGGCTGGTAATATACGAGGAAACGGTAAAGACAGTAGAGCCGAACGCACCGTTTGACTCAGACTCAGAGGAATGGTATACCGAAATAGAGTTTGAGGATGACAGCAGTTACATTTTGCGGGTAAACGGCCCGGACGGACTGTCCTTTGAGTATGACCGGGAAAAGCTGGGGTATGACCCATATATGACCGACATCACAAAGGAGCTGATCGTTCATCCTACTCTTGATTACGCGGCGCTGGTATATACCGGCGAGATGGGTGGAGATATGCAGTTCCCGTCTACCTTCTGCACGGTGATATCGCTGAAAAACGGTGAGATCATCGACCGTGACCGGGGTATCGACCTTGATAATTTTGATCCCGACGAGATGACCTGTACCTACGAATATCTGAAAAATATCTTTGAAGAACAAGCAAATTACAGAACTATGTGGGGCTTCAGACATTTTGCGGAGCCTACCGAACAGGGCTTTGATATCAGTATTGCCATGCTTGCCGATGACGGAGACGTAGCCTTTGGCGGTCTTAGAAGGTATTTCGTTCTTCTCCGTGAGACGGGCGAAGTGATGTTTGATTATATAAAGACCGAGACAGGTACAGTTACTATAACCGGATACATCGGCGAGGATTCCGTTATACTTATTCCCTCAAGTATCGAGGACTGTCCGGTTACCGCTGTAGCTGACCTCGGGCTCAGAGAGGATCAGACAGTCACCTATATCAGAATTCCAAGTTCAGTTACAGAGATAGGTCCAAAAGCCTTTATCAGCTGCTCTGACGCAGAAAAAATAGTTATGGCTGACAGCGTGCGCTCTATCGGGGCAGAAGCCTTCAGCGGGTGTGCAAAGCTTAAAAAAGTTACTCTCTCAAGGGGGCTTATCAGTATCGGCGAGGCTGCCTTTCGTGACTGTGTCTCGCTTTCTGATATCGATCTGCCCGATACGCTGATTACCGTTGGCTCAAGGGCCTTTTACGGCTGTAGCGCTCTGAAGGAAATATATATTCCGGCAGGGGTATTTGACGGCAATACCTTTGAGATGTTTATGAACTCGGGTATTGAGACGGTCACCTTCGGTAAACGTGTCAAATCTATCGATGAGCTCGCCTTTTCCGGTACGCCTATAAAGGAGGTCATTCTGCCGGATTCGGTAAAAAAAATAGGGAAGGGCGCATTCTATGGGTGCGGAGAGCTTACATCTGTGACTCTCGGCAAACGGCTAATGAGAATCGGTGACTTAGCCTTCGCGGGTACCGGTATCACAGATATAGTCATTCCTAAGATAGCCAGGTATATGAACGAGACGGTGTTCTTTTTCTGCAGTGCACTTGAGGCAGTACGGTTTGAAGGCCCTGCCCCTGAAAATTATCTGAGCGACGGCGGGACGGACGATATCCGCCCCGGCTGTACGGTATATTATCACCCGGAGAGAGAGGGCTTTACCTTCCCCGAGTGGAACGGATATAAGTGCGAGACCTGGTGACCCGGCATCAGATCCCGTCATAAACAGATACTGAAAGGAGATGCTGAGATTGCTGAAAAAGCTGTCCCAAAAAAAGAATCTGATAACGGCTGTTATGGGTGTGGTACTGATACTCCTGTGGCTTAGCTACCTGATACTCGGCAGTGGGGAAAAGAAGACAGAGCTCCTTATACTGGGATTTATTTTCCCGCTTGTAGCATATGGATTTATGCGTCTGACATTTAAGATAGTAATGACAAACGCATCAGAGAGGATAAGAACATTTGCGGCGTGGTTTTTCCTTATCTCGGGTGCTGTGGGATTAATATTTGTAGGACTTTTGACTTTTATCAGAGATTTTCCAAACGGCTTTTCTCCGGTTATAGGAGTGCTTATGGGTATGATGGTAGCTGTACTTGATGAAGT
>JAFQUL010000217.1 GCA_017408535.1 Clostridia bacterium | reverse complement strand
TTATACTCGGAGATTTTTCTTTTTTCCATCCCTGCGCTTGCTTTCAGCTCGTGCCTTTTATTTTTGCTCCGCCCGTCTCCCTCCCCCCGTAAAACGGGGGGTTTATTCCCTCGCCTGAAGGCATCAATAAAAATGGCCTCGGACGGTTATAAGACCGCCGAGGTCATTCTCTGTTTTATCGCTTTTTTGCCGCATAGAAAATTGCAAAGGGAAATGCCGATACAGCGGGGACTACTGCGGCTATCGCTGCGGCAAGGTAAGCCGAGATGACGTTTGCGTAGTTACCGGAATACATGTATCCGGCGAAGTTCTCTGCCGGCGGAATATTACTCAGTATAAGCACTATAAAGAGAGTGAGCGATACTGCGTAAAAGCCCAGCATAAAGCCCACAGCAAATCTTCCTCTTTGCTTTTTTGTGCAGGAAAAAACAAAGGAAAATGCAAGAGAAAGGGTAAGTGCAAGCAGTAAGAGCGATACTGTCAGCAGGGTATAGAGTATCATGGGAATACCGAAATCGGCGGCAGAATATCCAAGCGGCGGAAGAAGAGAATGGAAAATAAAATCAAAGTAACTTCCGCCGGCGGACAGCAGTATATAGCCGAGAACAAACAGAAAATACCCCGAAAGACTGAAAACAAAAACACAAAGACAGGCCGAGGTTATTTCTGCCGCCACCGATATAGTGCCTTTTCGGGCTTCGTTAACCGATGCTGTGCCGTATATTTTACTGCGCAGATATATGACCGCTCTTATGATCATAACAGCAAAGGTTAAGATCAGCACCCCGTAGCTGACGTAGGATACTGCCGATGCAATAAACGGCGGCTTTCCACCGGTGGCAACTGCACTGTCTGACGTGGTAAGCACTATTCTTGCGGCCAGTATTAAGGCAACTTCGGCAATTATCAGACGGTATATGCTTTTTATAAGAGAGTAAAGATCAGAAAAAAATGTTTTAAGCCACATAAACTTATCCTCATGAGTCGGATTTGTTTAAGAGAATGTTTTTCTCGGCGCTCATTGACATTACCGCAATGTAGGTTTTGCCCCTGTTTATTTTGAGGGACTCGCCGTTCTCATCCGTGAATTTTACCGGACTGTCGTTATCATCTTTTTCCCACCTTACACGGATGGCCTTGCCGCCGGTAATATAGTAGCCGTCACCGCTTCCTACCGTTCCTACTCTGATTCTGTCCTTATCGTCACCCGGAATAGCTGCGGTATCGCAGAAGAGCACAAAAATATTGGCAAATCTCAGTTGTTCACCTGTCTCCCCGTCAATATGAGGCTCCCCGTCAAACTGATATCTGTCGTAGAGACCGGTGGAGGGGTCATATATCATATCCGCGTTTTCGTAGTAGGAGAAGGGGAGATATACGTGAAGTGCGTCTTCTGCCGATGAAAGATCAAGGGTAGTTCCAAAGTCAACGAAATCAAGGGGAGAATCAAAATTGTCCCGGAGTGTGGTTCTGTATTTGCGGAAAGCAACCCCCTCTGCGATCTTCTCACCGCTTGTCATAAGGCTGTTCTCATATCCCATATTTTTCCGTCTGTCCTGATCGCGGTAGAACACGTCTGGGAGATACATATTAACGCCGTCAAGATTATCGATGTCTCTCTCATCGATCGAGGTATATGCGTAAGGACTTCCGCCTGCGTGAACGAAGAGAGCATCGTGATTCTGCGCGAGATCGATAAAGTAATCTCTGGCCGATCTGACAGAACCGACCTCACCAAGTGCGGCGTAGTCGCTTGCAAGGCAGAGCAAACGGGTAATGCCGCCCTCTGCCAGACATTCGTACATAACGTCTATATTTCTCACACCTATCTGAGGACAGCTTACCTTGATGTTATTTATCATTATTGCCGCAGGACGTGATGCTGATAGATCCTTGTCTGCCGCAAGGCCGGTCAGAGGATTGATAAAGTCGGGAATAACGATCTCAGGCTCGGGCTCAGTTTCCGCCGCAGTATCTGATACCGCTTCTGTAACAGGTGCTGTGGTGACGGGTGCTGCCGTCGTCTCGGGTGCGGAGGTATCGGGAGTGTTTTCCGAGCAGCCGCTGAGCATAACGGGGGAGATAAGAGCCGCGCTTAACATAATGGCAGCTCCCATAACGGCAAAGATGACCTTAGCGGTCATCTTTCCAAAGGTATTTTTATTCGTGTTTTTTCTCATAGTATCTTACCGGATCACTTAACGTATCTTTCAAGCCAGATGCTGCCGATATCGAGAGCCTCAAAGAGACCGTTCTTGATATCCTGCTTTACGATCCTGTCGGTTGAGGAGAGGGAAGCGTCTGTCTTGAGTATCTGCACCAGTACCTTGTCGGGGAGCTGTTCTCCGTTTACTTCCTTATAGGTCATTGCCTGCATAAACAATACGCACTTATCCTTCATACTGCCGTAGCAGAAGGTATCATTTTCACGTACAAGGGGCTTACCCTTATACATCATAAAAACATCGCCGGTCTTTTTATCTGCCATTTTTATATCCTCCAAACTGTAATCATTTCAATATTATATTTAAGTATAATATAATATTTGGCGTAAGTCAACACGGTAATTGTAAACTTAATGTTAGAAGTGGAGATAAAAAATAGCAAAACCACTTGAAATACAGCAATAATTAATGTATAATATACTAAATGTAAAATTATATTCGGAGGAACCATGGAAAGAATTCTTCAGTTATTCAGACTTCTCGAAGGTGAGACTCCCGTAAATAACGGCGGCGGTATGATCACCACGATCATTATGCTTGCAGGTATGGGTCTTGTCCTTTATTTCTTTATGTATCGCCCTCAGAAGAAGCAGGAAAAGGAAAGCCAGAATATGCGCGATTCTCTTGCTGTGGGTGATGAGATCACCACTGCCGGCGGTATCATCGGTAAGATAGTACGTATCCGTGAGGAAACAGTTACCATTATGACCGGTAAAGAGGGTACCACTCTTCGCATCCTCAAGACCTCTATCAGAAGCATTGACGTTAAGGCTGATGCCCCCGCTGAAACTGAGGACGAAAAGGACAAGAAGTAATATTTTTTCAGTGCTCTGAATATCATTTATCAAAAATGATATGGGGGCAGTCAAATGAAAAACAAAAAGGTCGGCTATCCGGACCCGTCAGGAGCTTTTGCGGGTACTAAGATACTTCGTTATCTCATCTCACTCGGTATTGCTCTCTTAGTTCCGGTCGTCTTAGCCTTTGCTTTTACCTTCTATTCCTCGACCTTGCCTGATCCCGATAAATACCTTGTACCCTTTGGTCTTATTTCTGTGATTTGCGGGGCTTTTGCGGGCGGTATCTCGGCGGCGCGTCTTACTGACGGCGGCTTGCTTTCCGGTATTGCGGTCGGCGGAATATATTCACTTATTGCTTTCATTTTGCGTGTGATCCTTTCTTCGGGCGGGGGCGGTGTTGGCCCGTGGCTCAGCATTCTCCTTTATGCCGTTCTTGTTCTTGCCGCTATGGCAGGGGAGTATCTCGGCAGATCCCGCAGTATGGGTCGGTCACGCAACAGGAAAATAAAAAAATTAAAATCTTAAAATACAATTCGGAGGACACTAAAATGAAAAACGTAAAGACTCTCAACAAATCCACTTATGCTAAAAAGTCTCTTGGCGCAGGCTGCGGCGAGTGCCAGGCGTCCTGCCAGTCCGCTTGCAAGACCTCTTGCACTGTAGCTAACCAGAAGTGCGAGAAGCCCAACAAAAAATAAGGAAAGAACAATGAATTTTACGGCCGCAGGAACACTGTTCTTGCGGCCTAAATTCGGATTAGGACAAAAATATGGTACATACCTTTACTCAGGGCGGTCACCGCATCGCTCTTGACAGCGCATCCGGCGCAGTTCACGTATTAAGTGAGCTTTCATACAAGATCCTTCAGTATCTTAAGCCTCCGCTTTCTCCCCGCTGCCCCACCTCTCTCAGATACAATCTTGCGATGTATTCCGCAGACGACATAAACGAGGCCTACGGCGAGCTTTACGAGCTTTATACAGAGGGAATGCTTTTTTCTGAGGATGTTAAGATCCCGAACACTACTCCCGACGCAAAATATATCCCGATCAAATCCATGTGCCTTCATATTGCCCATGACTGCAATATGATATGCAAGTACTGCTTTGCAGATACCGGTGACTTCAAGAGAAAGAGATCTCTTATGAGTCTTGAGACTGCAAAAAAGGCTATAGATTTCCTGCTCGAAAAGTCTGCCGGTATCAAAAATCTTGAGCTTGACTTTTTCGGCGGTGAGCCTCTTCTCAATTTTGACGTTGTGCGTGAGACAGTTAAGTACGGCAGAGAAAGAGAAAAGGAATTCGGCAAGAATATCCGCTTCACTATGACCACCAACGGCACTCTCCTTGATGATGAGAAGATCGATTTCATCAATGAGCATATGTCTAACGTGGTTCTCTCAATTGACGGCAGAAAAGAGGTCAATGACCGCATCCGTACCTATATGGACGGCAGCGGTACCTATGACGATATTCTCCCCAAATATAAGAAGCTTGTGGAAAAGAGAACTAGCGGCACCTATTACGTCCGCGGCACCTATACAAGAGAGAATCTTGATTTCGCTAAGGACGTTATCAGCCTGGCAGATGCGGGGTTTGATCAGATCTCCGTTGAGCCTGTAGTTCTTCCTTACAGCGATCCTCTTTCTATCCGTCCCGAGGATCTCCCGAGAATTTTTGAGGAGTACGACCTTCTTACCGAGGAGATGATCAAGCGTTACCGTGAGGGCAATGCATTTAACTTCTTCCACTTTATGGTGGATCTTGACGCAGGTCCCTGCGTATACAAGAGAATGAAGGGTTGCGGCTCCGGCAGTGAATACGTTGCGGTCACTCCCGAGGGTGACGTGTATCCCTGCCACCAGTTTGTTGAGCATACCGATTATAAGCTTGGCAGTATCTTTGGCGGCGAGCTTGACGATGCAAGAAGAAGCGAGTTTGCAGGCTGTAACATCTGCACCAATCCCGAGTGCGAGAAGTGCTGGGCTAAGTACTTCTGCGGCGGCGGTTGTGCGGCAAACAATTACAATTTCGCAAAGGACATAAAGGTTCCTTACGATATTGCCTGCCAGCTTGAGCGCAAGAGAGTAGAGTGTGCTCTTACCATCAAGGCGGCTATCGCCGAAATGGAAGAGTAAATATCGGCTTTTACCCAAAGGAATGCTGAAATGAAAGTATTACAGAAAAAACAGAATTCTGATTTTAAGATCTTGAATCTTACCGATCCCCAGCTTGTCGACCCCGACTGGCGGGAGGATAAGGCTATCAGACGAGAACTTTACGATACAGTTACATATCTTGTAGATAAGACCTCTCCCGATCTCATCACCGTCAGCGGCGACCTTTCCTGTGCGGAAAATTATAAGTCGTATGAGAATTTAGCTGACCTGCTGTCCGGCTTTTGTGTTCCCTGGTCGTTTGTTTTCGGTAACCACGACAGTCAGGACGGACATGAGGCTGTGCTCCGTGCGGCAGAGATACTTACCTCCCGTCCCGGTTGTGTTTTTGAAGCAGGACCGGAAGAGCTGGGTTGCGGTAACTTCGTTATAGGTATCGAAGAGGACGGTCGTCTCGTACACGGTGTTATTATGATGGATTCTCATGACCGTATGAGCTTTACAGATGAAAACGGAAAAGAGAAACGTGTCTGGGCTGAGCTTTATCCCGGGCAGTTTACCTGGTACGGCGATAGGATCCGCGAGCTTGAGGCTCTCGGTGCAAAGGAAAGCTCAATTATTATGCATATCCCGATATACACCTACAGAGACGCTATCCGTGCGGCGCTGAAGGCTGATATTGATCCTAAGAGCGTATCTACAGCTCCCGGTGAGCAGACAGGGTGCTGGAATGAGGGCTATGAGGATTCCTTTGGAGTAATGCTTGAGCGCATCTGTTCCTATCCCCGCGATAACGGATTTTTCGAGGAGATCCTTAAATACGGTAATACGAAGAATCTTATCTGCGGACACGATCACATGAATAATTTTTCTGTAGTATACCGCGGTGTCCGTTTCACCTATGCGCTTAAGACCGGCTCCGGTTGCTATTGGGACCCCCGTCTTAGCGGCGGAACTGTTCTGTCAGTAGACAGTAACGGAAAAATGTCGGTAGATCACTGCTTTTACAGTACAAAAGAGTAATATAAAAGAATACCTGATCGGCAAAAACACAGAAAGGGGGTGTCGCGTTAAGCGATCACCCCCCACGAAAATCTCTCCGAAAGGAGAATTTTTCGTAAAATACGAAGTAATTTGATGCGGACGTTTGATGTTTTTGGGCATTTCAATGCCCAAAATGGCGGTTTTCAGACCGCCAAATCAAACTCCACGGCTGTTGCATTGTAAATGCAACAGCCTCCTTTTTGTAAGACGAAAACCCCGCCATAGTGGCGGGGATCCATAAAGGCTTTGCCGATGAGCAG
>JAFQUL010000216.1 GCA_017408535.1 Clostridia bacterium | reverse complement strand
TCAGCGGAGGCGATGTACTCTCTCAGCTCAGCCGTAGTTTTGGCTGTGACCTTCATTTGATTACTCCAATCTGCCCGACGTGACGGGCTTATATCGTTAGGAATATTATACCTAATGAAACGGTATTTTGCAAGGGAAAAGCAAAATTTATTCCCAGGCTTAGTATAACTTCGGAATTATCCGCCCTGCCGAGGGTAAGAAAGGGTTGATTTTGTATTTTAACCCGTAGCTAAGCCTCCCTCCGAGAGAGGTGAACTTTTGCGAAGCAAAAAGGCTGAAAGAATACGCCTCATTGTTCATTTGTTTATATGGTTCTGTTTGTTACGCCATACTCCCTCGGTCTTGCGTCGACCCAGGGTCTCCGCAATCCACCTCCCTCCCGGATGGAGGCTATGGTTTGTGCTAACTTTATTGTTTGATCTCTCTATAGGAAAATTTACGTTTTTGCGTTAGCAAAACAGGTGATTTCATCACCTGAGGAAATTTTCGTGAGAGGGTGCAACTACGATTTCAGGTTATAGCCTTATTATATGCACCCTCAAACCTCGGACAGCCGAGTGAATAGCCTAAGGCTATTCTGTCTGTCCCTACAAGCTTGATATATATCTTCAATTTTCGCACAACCCCGGTAGGAAAACTTGAGGGGTTGCCGAAACAACCCCTCCTTTATGCTTTTGTCTTTACTGCGGGTCAACTACCGGGAGACCCTCATCCTCCCAAAGGGGATATATACTTACCGGAACGTCAAATACGCTGAGGCCCAGGTGAAGGGTGGTTCCGTTTGTAAAGCCGGTGTTGCCGGTAACGGCGATAACGTCGCCCTTTTCTACCTTGTCGCCCTGCTTGACCGAAATGTCGCCCAGATGTGCGTACCAGCTCTTAAGACCGAGACCGTGCTCGATCACCACAAGATTACCGGAAAGCGCGGTGTCACCCACGTATACTACCTCGCCGTCCATTACTGCGGCAACGTCCTTGCCAACGGCAACCTTAAAGTCAACGCCGTTATGTCTGTAGCTGGTGCCGGTGTCAGAGATGACCTTGGTGTGACCGATACCTACCGAGATAGCAAAGCCTCTGGTATCAACGGTGTAGTCGTAGAACTTACCGCTGTCTCTGAAATAGAGAGTATCGCTGCCACCTGAAGCAACAGGACTGAGCGCCTCATCAAACGCGGCGAGAGTCGCCTCGGTTCTTGACGCCTTCTCGGTAGCGGCGGAGATGACCACGGGAACACGCTTAAAGGTCTTGTCCTCTACCGTTACGTCAATGGTCTTGCTCTTCTGACCGTAGCTCATGGTCATACTGTAGTTACCGCTGTCAAGCTCGTAGCTTACCGGAACAAGCGCTCTTGCGGTAGTACCCTCAAGGAAGAAGGTAGGTGTATAATTTATGTTAGGCTCACAGGAGAACTGAACTCTCGAAAGATCGTAAACGTTTGAAACGCTGACTACGATAAAGTCGCCGGGCTCGATCTTTGCCTTATTGACAGCAAAGTCGGCGGGAGCGGGAATATCCGCGTCAAACTTATATGTCGCCTCGCCGTAATAGTTACGGGTCTCATCCTGATACCAGGATACCGAAAGCTCTACGTTGACGGTGGTCGCCTTGTCAAAGGAAAGCTCAGTCATCTTAGAATACTCGTTATCGAAAACCACCTTACTGCCGTCGGTGATCTTTACGTTAAGAACGTCGGGCTGGTATGTAAAATCAAGATTGATGCCGCCGTCAATGAAGTAGTCACCCGGGGTAGTCTCGCCGGGGATAATGCTCTTGTCGGAATAATTACCGTCGGTGAGCTTATACTGCCAGGACATAGTGTCTGCGGCAACGGTATACTTGTCGGCAACTCTGAGCACAGGCGCGTGAGCGGTTTCATAAAGGCTGATGGCATAGTCGCTTGCGTGGAACTTTGAAACAAAGTCCACCGGCAGCTTGTACGCTATACCCTTATCGTCGCAGTAGTACGCGTCAGTTGAGTTGGCAGTAAAATAATACTGATAGTTAAGCGTCTTCTCAAGTCCGTGGAAGGAAAGAGCATAGAACTTGGTACCGTGAAGAGGCTCAGGAAGTCCGCCCACTGCCTGCTCTGCTCTGTCGTTTGCATCAATTATTGCGGAAAACATCTCTGCGGCCGCAGGAGATGCGTCATCCTTTTTAAGAGTGAAGGAGGTACCGTCAATATCCGATATACCGATAGTGTCGATGACCCCCGCATTCAGCGGCGCATGATTGGTCATAAAATAGCTGCCTATTGCAACACCGGTGGGTATAAGAAGCAGTACTACCAGGACCAGAGCGGCGAATTTACTTTTCATTTTTACCGTCTAACCTTCCTTTCGGAACAATTTATACATCCGTTTTTTGACAAAAATCTCATAATAGCCGGATAAATCTACATATAGCTACATTAATTATACTCTATTTTGTTCATTCGGTCAAGGGTAATTTTTGTACATCCGGCAGGACAGTCTGTGACAGTTACATTTCAAGGTTCTGGGGAAGAGTGATCATTGAGTACTTTGCGATCTCCTCCTCGTTTACCCACACGTCATCAAGTCTTTCGCTGATTATCTTGTCGAACTTTTCATTTACTATCTCGTCATCGATAAGTGAGAAGAATTCCTTATACTTGTCTTTCTCGTAAGCCTTATCCTCAAGAGGAAGCTTCAGGACGTAATGTATGCCGTATTCGCTCTCGGCAACACCCCATTCGCCCTCGCCCAGCTCTCCGGCAACCTCTATAACGTTGCCGTAATATGAGGTGTCCTCGGTAAAGTAGAAGCCGTCGGGATACGCCTCGTTTGCGGGATCGTCTGAATATTCGGCTATAAGACCCTCAAAATCCTCCCCTGCCTCAAGGAGGGCCTTGACTGCCTCTGCCTTGGCCTTTGCGGCGGCGATCTCCTCCTCGGTCTTATCCTCAGACTTGACGTAGCCGTTCTCATCGTAGAGATTGTTGCCATCCTCATCGGTGAGGATGTCGTAGGTGGTGTTGATAAAGATGGTCTTTATGTGGAAATAGTTATCTTTGTAGTGCTGTTCTCTCTCCTCCTCAGTCACCGCCTGGGTGCCGCCCTCACCGAAGAGATAGCTGTAAAGAGCCTTGATCTCTGCATCCATTACGTAAATGTCGCGAAGGATCTTATCGTTTACGCCGTATGCGGCAGCGGCGAGATTGAACTCGGCACGGCTGTAGTACTCATCGATAAGCTTTGCGATCTCGCTGTCTACCGACTGATATACGTCCTTTGACAGAGAGAGCCCGTACTCGTCAAAAAGCTCTGCGCAGATAACGTTTATCTTGATATTGTCCACTACTATATCGGTAAAGAAATCCGCAAAGGTATCCCCCGACTCCTCGTCAAGGACCTGGGTCCAGAAGGATTCGTTATCCTGACCGCTGTTGTAGTTTGAGAGGATCTGTGCCTTGTAGCGGGACATATAAAAGGAGTACATATTGGTGGTGAGCACCGTGTCGTTATACTTCATTGCGGCAGGTGCCGGCGCGCATCCCGAGATAAAACAAAGAAGCAAGGATAATACTGTAAGAATAACTGTTGCTTTGAAAAGTTTTTTCATTTTTCCGGGTTTCCTTTCAGCCGCAAAGGTGGGTACACCGTACTGCGGCGTTCAAAATATATTTTTTGTGCTTCCCTTGCACCTTGTCTTTACTCTGTGAAGTTGGTACGCGCTATCACCGCATCCTGAAGCGCAGGGTCAAGATTGCAGAAATAGTCAGAAAATCCCCCGACTCTCACGATAATGTCTCTGTATTTTTCGGGATCCTTCTTTGCCGCAATAAGTGTTTCTCTGCTCTGGCAGGTTATCTGCATCTGTGTACCGTTCATTTTGAAGTAGGTCTCTATCAGTGCACGCAGGGACGAGCGGCTGAAGGTATTGTTTATATTGAGGTTAAGTATCGGTATTCCGTATATCATTTCCTGATCAAAGCAGGCGGCGGACAAGAGCATTGAGGTAGGTCCGTCAACAGCCTTTCCGTTTAGAGCGGCGATAGAATCTGCAACCGGCTCACCGGAGTGCCGTCCGTCAGGAGTAGCTCCTATCGCCCTTCCCACACCGATATGTCTCACGAACTGATGGCTGGTAGGCATAAAGCCTATGCCGAGAGAGAACTCCGCTTTACGGTAATAGGCATAGAACCTGTCTGTCAGACCGCTGAGCAGCCTGTCTGCCTCAGGGTCGGCAACACCGTAATGAGGGCATTTTGCGGCAAGAGCACGGAAGCGCTCATCCTCTCCGTCAAGTGCGGCAATAAACTCCGAAGGGGTATACAGCTTATCTTCATATACCAGCTTTTTCAGTACTAAAAGAGAATCTACCGTATTCGGTATTCCGCTGTCGCATGGCATTGCGTAGGTATATTTTGCCCCGCCCTGTAAATATCCCTTTTCATTCTCAATGCATCCCCGTGTGAAAAGGGTACGCAGGGGAGCAAAGGCAATTTCCGCACGCTTTTTATAGTAATTGTTTATGCTATTTATAACTGCATCCTGGGCTCTGTGAAGTCTCTTAAAGAAGGCCTCGTAAAAGCTCTCAAAGCTCTCATGCTCTGAAAGCTCCTCACGCATACATCTGTCAAACACCCCGAGAACACTGAGGTTTACGTCTATTCCCCCGGAAAAGGTCATTCCGGAGAGGGAGGTCTCGGTACAGCCCATTCCCGCAAATTTATTTATATCCTCCTCGGGAGCGTGCGGGATACGCTCTCTGAGTCTGCGCAGGATGGCAGTATCGTTATAGAATGACGGCTGTGAATATCCGGCAAAGATGCTGTCCAGCGCCAGCTCCCAAAGGTCATCCGGCATATCCGGGGTAACTCTTAGCTCCACCATAGGTCGGGGAAGCCCCTGACACGCTTTTATCCACTGCTTTGTAAGCTCACTGTACTCAGGACCTACCGTCAGACTCCAACCCCCTCTGAAAATATTCAGGGCTATGTCTCTCAGCTCCTTTGACAGATCCTCACCCTTCCAGTATCTCGGGAGCCATCCGTCAACGTATCCAAGATTGTCGCAGGAATCAAGACACATCATAAAATTGGCGCTTACAAGTGCCTCGTATGCAGTATCAGAAGGGTTTTCCGGTACCTTTTTCAAGGCATTTATCAGCTTTTCAGCTGCATTTACCGACTCAAGATACTCTACCGAGCGGCAAAGATATGTCCTGATACCCTTGAGAAGATCAAGCAAGGCCGCCTTAAGATCTTCATCCTTCATTTCGAGTATGCGCTTTTCATATCCCGTAAGACCCTCTGCGGTGATCCTGTCAAAATCAAGAGCGCTGTGATTCCAGGCCTCTATATTTCCGCAGGCATATTTCCGAACCTCTTGCCTGTCTTCCCCTGTAACGAAAGAATTCTGCACCCGGTCAAACTCAAGGAATATGCGTTCCGCATCCGGGGATTTTTCTTTAAGGATGTCGGTATCTATCCAGTACTGTCCGCAGTAGTCAAGTTGTATTGCCGCCCCTTCCTTCATAGGAGTCCCATAGGGGTAGAGGCAGGAGGAGGGATCGTATTCAGCTAAAGTGCACTCCTCGTACATACGGCGGTAACCGCGGCAAAATCTTCTTGCCACCGATGCTGTGGGATCTTCAAAAAGGCCGGCGGCAAGCGGTTCTCCTATATCTGAAAAAAGTTTAGCTATGTCGTCCATCTTTTTTCCTCTTTTCTTTGCAGTTTTTCCCCGCTATTTGTTTTCAGCCTCCGGAGATGAGTCTCTGTCTCTCAGTTCAATATATTTTTTTGCCAGATCTATCAGTCCCTCGGTGACAGCCGACGGCTTTGAGGGTCTGAACACCACTCTGGGTGAGGGTAACATAGTGACCTTTATCTTCGGGAACTCACCGTGAAGCTCAAGCCACACCTGGGGGAGCATCTCTCCCGGTACAACGGTAGCCTCCCCCTCTCTTGCGGATATAGAGGTAAAGCCCGCCTTTTCTCCGAGGGCCCTGAGAAGAGAAAATCTGCAAAGGGCAAAGGCCTCCTTCGGCAGCTCGCCGAATCGGTCGCACAGCTCGTCGCAAACGTCGTCGCAGTCCTCCTCCGTCTCGATGGTGGCGATCTTTTTGTACATCTCCATTCTCTGGGTAGATGTAGGCACGTAGCTGTCTGACAGATATGCGTCAAAGGGCATATCCAGCTTGCATTCCGTCCTTTTCTTCGGCGCTTCTCCCTTTTCCTCAAGGATAGCTTCGTTTAGCAGCTTGATATACATATCATATCCCACCGCATCAAGGTGACCGTGCTGTTCGGCACCGAGAATATTACCCGCACCTCGTATCTCAAGGTCACGGAGAGCGATCTTAAAGCCCGCACCGAACTCGGTATATTCTCTTATTGCACCAAGGCGCTTTTCCGCTATCTCGGAGAGGGCCTTCCCTCTCTGATAAGTAAGATATGCGTAGGCACGGCGGTGGCTTCTGCCGACACGGCCGCGTATCTGATGAAGCTGGGCAAGACCCATTCTGTCTGCGTGCTCGATTATAAGGGTATTCGCGTTAGGCACGTCAACACCCGTCTCGATTATAGTGGTGGAGATAAGGATATCGATCTCTCCGGTAAGCAGAGACTGCCAGATATCCTCAAGCTGATCCTTATCCATTTTTCCGTGGGCAACGGCTATTCTGGCATCAGGCACTGCGGCGGCTACCTTTGCGGCACAGCGCTCGATAGTCTCTACTCTGTTATAAAGATAAAACACCTGACCGCCACGTCTCAGCTCCCGTCTGATGGCTTCAGCTATGATTATATCGTCATGCTCAAGCACGTATGTCTGTACCGGAAGTCTCTCTCCCGGCGCTTCGTCAAGAAGAGACATATCGCGGATACCGCTCATAGCCATATTGAGGGTTCTCGGAATAGGGGTTGCTGACAGTGTCAGTACGTCCACGTTGCCGGCAAGCTGCTTGATCTTCTCCTTCTGGGCAACGCCGAAGCGCTGTTCCTCGTCGATTATCAGCAGTCCCAGATCCTTAAACACTATATCCTGGGAAAGAAGCCGGTGAGTGCCGATAAGCAGATCCACGTCCCCTCGACGGACACGTCTGATGATCTCCGCCTGCTCGTTTGCCGAGCGGAATCTTGACAGCATATCCACCTTTACCGAAAAGGGCCTCATTCGGCTCTCGGCAGTGGAGAGATGCTGATAGGCAAGTATGGTGGTTGGGACAAGAATAGCCGCCTGCTTGCCGGAAAGTATACATTTCATAGCGGCACGGAGAGCGACCTCGGTCTTGCCGTAGCCAACGTCTCCGCAGAGAAGGCGGTCCATAGGATATTCCGCCTCCATATCCGCCTTGATCTCCTTTTCCGCTATAAGCTGTCCGTCAGTCTCCTCGTATTCAAAGGAATCGTTAAACTCACGGCAGAGATCGTCGTCCGGAGGAAAAGCAAAGCCGGGGGTACGGCGGCGCTGTGCGTACAGCTTGATAAGCTCTGCCGCCATCTTTTTGGTAGCCGCCTTTGCCCTCTGTGAGGTGCTCTTCCACTCGGTGCCGCCCATTTTTGACAGCTTTACAAGACCGTCATCAGAGTGAGCACCAATATATTTTGAAATATTGCCAAGCTGATCCGCCGGTAGGAAAAGACTGTCTGTTCCCGCGTAGGAAATGCGGATATAGTCTCTTGACACTCCCGCAACGGTAAGATTCTCCATACCGTCATAGCGGCCGATACCGTAGGCGGGATGAACTACAAAATCACCCTCGGTAAGATCAGCGTAGGAGAGTATCCTCTCTCCCGCATTCTTTTTGTTCTTTTCATAAAGTCTCTTGCGCTTAGTCCGTCTGATGCTTCCGTCAGGGAGCACCGACAGCACCGCAAGACGGCAGCCGGACAGCTCAAAGCCGGCGGCTGTGTCCTCTGAGGGAAGCACGGTCACTGTTCCGACACTGGGAACACCGTCTCCAAGGCCTTTGAGGGCGGTAAAGCCGTCATCTGTCAGAGAGCGGGTAAGAGCTGCCGCTCCCCCCTCTCCCTCGGCATAAACAATGACACGCCAGCCAAAGGACATATAATTGCGGAGGTCCTCGGTGAGAAGGTTATATTTATCGCAGTAGGACACCGTCTGCTTTGAACGGAAGGTGTATATTCCTCCCGTTCTCACTCCCGATGCCGCACGGGTAAAGGTATCCAGCATTACGTTGTGGCAGGATACTCTGTATTTTTCAAGATCAGCTCCGTCCTTTGAGTACTCTGCAAAGGGAGGAGATATCAGACCCTCACTGAGAAGATTCTCAACGTTTCCCGAGATATGCCACTCACTTGCGTTAAGTCTTTCTTCCACCGAAGCGCTGTCACGGGTTATTATAAGAGCGTCACTGCCGATATAATCGAGAAGACAGCGTCTCTCAGGGTATATAAGCGAAATATATTTGTCAGCAAAGTCAACGGCACCGCAGCCTGCCCCGTCAAGGGCGGCAAGCTCACCCCGCAGATCCTCTGCGGCGGCGGGAGAAATATCGCTCTCAAGGCGGCGTCTTACCGCCTCTCTGATCTTCTCCGCCCCCGCCATATCGGGAACTACCTCTCTTGCGGGAATGACCGTTACGCTGTCTATATTCTCGGTGACACGCTGGGTAGCAGGGTCAAGTATACCTATTCTGTCAGCCTCGTCCCCGAAAAACTCCGCTCTGAAGGGAGGGGACGCAGGGGAATATATATCAATGATACCGCCGCGGAGTGCAAACTGACCTGGACCCTCAATAAGGTCAACACGGCTGTAGCCGCCCTTGACGAGTATATCAGAGAGTCGGGACATAGGCATCTCGTCACCCACCGACAGGGTAAAGGAGCCGGAGAGGAGAGTCTCCTCGGGAACGGTATAGGAAAGAGCCGCATCCGGGGATGCAACCACACAGCGGCACTCTCCCGTAATAATTGAATACAGCACAGAGAGCCTCTCATGCTCAAACTCATGGGAGGCTGTGATATTATAGAAATTAAGATCTCGTGCGGGAAAGGCCGCTGACGGCACTCCCGTTCGGTTAAGATAGCCTGCGAGACGGCGGGCAGCATTCTCGTCAGAAACGATACACAGCACCGGCGCACCCGGAGTGCGGCCCTCAAGGTCGCTGACCAGCGCGGCGGTAACTGCATCTGCCGCTCCCTCTGAAAGGCCGTTTACTATATGAGGAAGAACTGCGGTCTTGCCGGTATGCCCTTCGCTTTTGACGGCATCCTTAAGTCTCAGGTATTCCTTTTCTGTTTTTACGAGATCAACAATGAGCTTTGCGGGATCTGAACTCAAGGTACTATAATCTCCTTGTATATTTTTTCTGTCTGTCACACAGGTCTTTCCTTTTCTTCAAGCGAGAGAAATACGGCAAGAGAGTCAAGGATCAGCTTAACGGTTTCTGCGTCAAAGGTGATCCCCTCGTCGCCGTTGTCACCGACGTATTCCATAAACCCTTCGGCATTTTTGGGGCAGTTTCCGGTAAGAGCAGCATACCAGAGGGCAGCTACGGCAAAACGGCCGTAGTTCTTCGTGAGATGATAGCCGTCACGGTTAAGGGAAAGACCGCCCCTCTGATAGTCAAAAAGGGGAACGTTTTTACGCAGATAGTCGATAAATTCTCCGCTTCTGATAAGCTCTGCCCCCATAAGGTAGGCCACCGTCTCAGAGGCGTCCACGATCCGTCGTGTCATCTCGTCGGTATTGTTTGCGTAATGGATAAAGGCGCGGTGAGTACTGTCCCACTCATAGGCCCAGGTCTGGTGGAAAAGACGTCTCGCACCGGGCTGTTTTTCTCTTACGTAAGCGTCAAGCTCTGTTATATACGGAAAATAGCTTCTTGAGATACCGGAGGTACGGCTGGTCTGCTGAAAGGTGACCGCGTGGTAATTACCGGAGGAAAGAGCCTCTGAGAGAGACACCTTTACTACGGTATGTATTCCGTTGCGCTCATATTCATAGTCGCAGTTGTCCTCCACCATATTTCTGTGGTGGCGGCTCAGACTGCAGCCGCCGATATAAAGATTGATACACTCGATCTCTTCCCCGCCCTCACATAGAGATATGCCGTGAAGCCATCTCTGCGCATCGGTGGAAAAGCTGTTTCCGATAGATAGTATTTTCATTTTTTTACATCCTTTATGAAAGGGTTATCTTGTTTGCCGAGCCTTCACGGGCAAGGAGAGCCTCTCTCTTCTGACAGGTGAATATAAGCACCTGTCTGTTCTTCTCTCTCGACATTCTGTCAAGCAGGCCGAGAGCGTAGCTGAGACGGTCATCGTCAAGGCGGGCAAAGCTCTCGTCAAAGAATACCGGAGGCATCTCATTCTGATAGAGAAGCTCCATAAGAGAAAGACGGAGCGCTATATAGGTAAGATCTCTTGTACCTGAGCTGAGATAATCGGTCTCACGGGTCATTCCGCCGGAGAATACCGACATTGAAAGCTCAGGATCAACTCCGAGATTTCTGTATTTACCGCCGGACAGCTCGCCCATCAGCTCGCAGGCGGCGGAATTCAGCTTGGGGGAAAGCCCTGTTCTGAGATTTTCACCTGCACGGGTGAGCATCTCGGAAGCAAGGGTATAAGCATCGTGGCGGACTGAAAGCTCCTCTATCTTGCGGTCAAGCTCCTCTGCACGGCGGATCATCTCTGACGGGTCGCCGTTAACGGCAGAAAGAGAGGCAAGCTGCTTCTCAGTCTCTGAAAGCTTCTCATTGAGAGCGGCTGTTGAAGATATGATAAACTCTCTCTCCCGGCGGAGAGCGGTAGGATTGACTTTACTCAGGGCATCTGTATCGGCATCACGGAGGGTCTGTCTGATATCTTCCTCGTCGTAGTCCTTTATCTGCTCCCTTGCAGTCTCAAGGGCGGCGCTGTGTCTTTCAAGATCGGTAAGAAGAGACTTTCTCTCACCTATCTTCTCTTCAAGCTCCTTTTCAGCCGCCGCAAGACGCTCGGGGGAATAGTCCTCAGCGGATATCCCCGCACTGGCAAGGACCCCTGCCAATGCCTTTGCGGCGTCGTTCATTCTCTCCCTTGCGTATTCAAGAGACATTTTTGCCTCGGATACATCACTGCGCTGCTGTTCCTTGATCCTCTCAAGCTCAAAGAGAGTGTCAAGCCCGTCAGAATACTCCTGGGGTCTGCCGGCACCCACTTTGCCGAGTGCACGCTTTACGTACCGCTTATGCCGTGAACGGCTGATAAAGGCGGTAATGCTGACGGCAAGGAATAAAAGCGCAAGGGCGAGTATACCGTAAGCTATAGTACGGCTGACAAAATAAGCCGCCGCACCAAGCCCCGCACCGAGAACGGAAAAAATGAGACATACCACTCCCACAGCAAGCAGGCTCTTCGACTTTTTGGTATGACGCTCAAACTCGTATTCAGCCGCATCACGGCCGCCCATACGGTATATTTCCTTAACGTATTCGTCTGATTCTGTGCTGATACTGCCACGGGACAGGTTCTCCAGCTTTGCGGAGGCGGCCGCTGCATTTTCCTGAGTTGCCTTGTAGTCCTTGGTGCGTGCTCTGAGATTGATGAGAGTCTCCTCATCCTTCTCATCTCCGCCCGCAAGGTTAGCGAGTCTTTCATTTATATCGGCAAGCTTTTTCTCATGGGCATGAACTATGTCGAAACGCTTTGATACGGAGAAGGCCTCCCCCGCAACGTACAGTCTCTCAAGCTCCGCGCCTCTCTCGGCGTTCTTTCTCAGCTTGATCCTGCAGTCGTCGGCAGTATTTTCAAGGGCACGCATCTCCCCTGCCGCCGCTCTGGTCTCAGATATTTTCGTTCTCAGAGCGGAGCGCTCACACTCAAGCTCATAGATATCACCGCCGCGTCTTGATTTATGGAGCAGCTTTCGTCTTGCATCCTCAAGCTTTGCGATGGCCTTTTCGGTATTTACAGACTCGTCAGCCGAGAAAAGAAGATTCTCAATAGATGAGCTGATATTCGATCCGTTTACGTAAGTACCGGACACCTGCCCCACAAGGGCGGTGGAGGTAAACACGCTCTCCGGTACCCCGAAGAACTCCTCACCCGGACTCTTGCCGGAAAAGACGGTGGAGCCGTCCTCAACACGGATCACCGCAATATGCTCTCTGAAGGTCTCTCTGATATTATCAGCGCTGTCGGTACGGGCGGTAAGCACCAGCTCACGCTCGATGCGGTATTCCTTACCCTCAAGCAAAAGCAGCATATTACCTGCCGCGCGGCCGTCTCTCCAGGAGACAAACAGCTTTCTCTCCGGCACGGAAAAGCCGTCCTGTGCCTTGGTCTGTGCTCCGTAGAGCATAAATTTTATAAATGAGAGCAGGGTGGATTTACCCGACTCGTTGTTTCCCTCGATTATGTTAAGCCCCCGGGAAAGATCAAAATCCCGGTCGCTGAGTCCGCCGAAGGAATCTATATGTAACGATTTAATAAACATCTGTCTTCCTCCGTCAAACTAAAAGTCGATTATATTCTCCCCCGCAAGGGCAGAAAGTCCGTATCTCAGAGCCCAGGCGGCAGTTTCCCGTTCCTTCTGGCTGCCCTCAGTGAGCTTCGGCAGCATAGCTCTGTAAAATTCTCCTCTTATGGTTATATCGTTCTTAAGATACTCGTCATCGAATATGGGAAGCGCTCTGTCAAGTATCTCTGAGGCGTAAAGAGGCGGAAGCGCCGCTTTAAGCACAGAAAGATCGGATACCAGGTCAGGGGAGGTGGTTCCGGTGAGGACTATTCTCAGAGTAGTCTCCTCGCCGTATTTCTTTTCCGCTATCCGCAAACGGATAAGAGTGGATACCTCATTCTCGTCAGCGGCTCCGGTTATGTCCACAGTCTCGATGGCATAGCGTCTTCTTGAGAAACGGTAGGGGTGAGGAACTATCTTCTTTTCACCGCTGTCCGGTTCTGTGCCCGCCTCGATGATTATGGCACCCTTGTGACCGCACTCATCAAAGCTCCTGCCCTCAAGACAGCCGGAATATGCGTATATTCCGCCGCCCTCGGTGGTGTGGATGCCGTCTGTGTTATGAATATGGCCAAGAGCGGTATAGTCCGCACCGAAGGCCGTAATATCTCTTTCCGAGATGGGACAGTATCTGGATATTGCAGAGGTGGTGTCGCCGTGTCCTATGAGAATATTTATTCTCTCGGGATGGCGGACACGCTGACCTGCAAAGGGACAGCTGTCAAGATATGGAGAGGTAAAGGCGTAGCCGTATATATCCACCCCGTCGTCAGGAAACTCAAGGGCGGTCAGCTCAGAGGAGTCAAAAATATACACGTTGTCCGGGAACTCCACCTTTGCGTATACCGATTCTGAGGAGTAGGGATCGTGATTGCCCGGTGCTATTATAAAGCGGGTAGAGGGATTGACCTCAAACTCACGGCGCACCAGCTCAACCGTCTCCTTTGAAACATACCCGTAGTCAAAGAGATCGCCGGGGATGAGTACGTATTTTATTCCGCTTGTCCTGACGTACGCCATTACCGAGGTAAAGGCAGATCTCAGCTCATTCCTTCTCTGCTCGCTCTGTCTGACGTCGCAAAGAGAAAAGGGACTGTCAAGATGAACGTCGGCGAAGTGAAGTATCTTTATCATTTTCAGCGTCTCCCGTTTTTTTCCTTTATGTCTGTTTTTCCTGTTTATACCGCTTAGCTTTTGTATTTCTGCGTCTCTGCCACCGCCAGGCGGTCACAGCGCTCGTTGTATTCGTGTCCGGCGTGACCCTTTATCCAGAAGAATGTCACCCGGTGCTTCTCGCACAGATCAAGAAGCTGACCCCAGAGATCGGGGTTAAGCGCCGGAGACTTGTCTGCTTTTTTCCAGCCCCGGGCCCTCCAGCCCTTTGCCCAACCCTGATTAATACCGTCGCAAACGTACTTTGAGTCGGTGGTGAGGGTAACACGGCAGGGCTCCTTCAGAGCGCTGAGTGCGGAGATCACCGCTGTAAGCTCCATACGGTTATTGGTGGTATCCGCCGCACCGCCGGACAGCTCCTTTTCCTTCCCGGCATAGACCAGCACAGCACCCCAGCCGCCGGGACCGGGATTGCCGCTGCAGGCACCGTCGGTATATATTTCTACTTCTTTGAGATTATCTTTCGCTGTCATCGTACTGACCCATAAGCTTCTTGTTGAACTCTACCGCAGTATTGTAGCCCATACGCTTCTGACGGTTGTTCATAGCGGCGATCTCAAGAATTACCGCCAGGTTTCGTCCGGGACGGACGGGGATGATGATGGAAGGGATCTTGATACCGAGAATTTCGGTGTGCTCGTCATCCATACCGAGACGGTCATACATCTTACCCTGTACCCAGGGCTCAAGATTGATGATAAGGTCTACCTTTTCGGTGTCCTTGACCGAGCCCATACCGAAAAGACGGCGGACGTCGATGATACCGATGCCGCGAAGCTCAACGTAGTGCCTGATTATCTCGGGGGCAGAGCCTACCAGGGTCTTGGCAGAAACTCGCTTAAGCTCTACCGCATCGTCTGCAATAAGACGGTGGCCGCGCTTTACAAGCTCGATAGCGGTCTCACTCTTACCGA
Organism: Clostridia bacterium; assembly: GCA_017408535.1. GTDB lineage: Bacteria > Bacillota > Clostridia > Oscillospirales > CAG-272 > RGIG2161. The sequence goes on along the minus strand of JAFQUL010000216.1, from coordinate 3,508 downwards.
TACCGCTGTCACCGAGGATAAGTATACCCTCGCCGTACACCTCAACGAAAACACCGTGTCTGGTTATTCTGGGCGCAAGAGCTACATTAAGGTAAGCGATAAGGCGGGCCATAAATTCTGAGGTATTCTCGTGGGTACGGAGAAGGGGAACGCCGTACTTTGCCGCAAGCTCTACCATTCCCTCTGCCGGCTCAATACTGGTACTGAGCACCACCGCAACCGGGTCGCTGGCAAAGAATACCTCAAGGCTTCTCGCTCTCTCCTCGGGGGAGAGCTGCCTTATATAGAGGGACTCGACCTTACCGATTATCTGGATACGTCCCTTCTCGTAGTGATCGTAAAAGCCCGCAAGAGGCATACCGGGGCGGTTTACCTCCATACGGTCGATTATTCTGTTATCATAATCATCGGGGGTGGATAAGATCTCAAGAGAAAGCTCTTCCTGGAGCTTTTTCAGTGTTATGGTGTAGACTAAAGACTCTGACATTTATTTTCACCCTTTCATTTTATCAGACGGAGCTGTCAAGGAATTTCCAATAGCCCTTTATGTAATCGTAGCCTGACCAGAGAGTCATCAGTGTCATAACTACCATGGTAAGATAGCTGAGAATATGATACTTTCCGAAGTCACCGAGAACGATAGGCTCAAGAAGGATAGTCATAATGCAGACCATCTGAGTAACTGTCTTGATCTTGCCGAGCCACTTTGCGGCAATGACCTCACCTGAGCTGCTGGCAACCAGAAGCCGCAAAGAGGTGACCGCAAGCTCACGCATGATTATAACGGTGGTAGCAAATACCAGCACTACCGGGAAAACGGGATCAAGATCACGGCACTTGATAAAAAGGGCAAGGAGAGTGCCGATAACAAGGAACTTGTCAGCCAGAGGATCAAGGAACTTGCCGAAATTTGTGACGAGATTCTTTCTGCGGGCGATCATTCCGTCAAGCATATCGGTAAGGGATATGAGAAGGAAGAGAGCGGCACAGACAATCCTCTGCCATACGTCAATATTGGGGAATGCTTTAGGCACGGGCAGCATGATAAGCACCATACATACCGGAACGAGAATTATTCTGAGAACAGTAAGCTTGTTTGGTAAATTCATTTTACTCATTATTTTTTCCTCTTTTCTTTCCCCGGGGCGGTCAGTTAAACACCGCTGTGCCCACAAGGTCGTAATCCATAGCTTCTTCTATCTTTACGTTAACGAAGGTACCGGGTCTGACCTTCTTCTTTGATGAGAAATATACCTTGCCGTCTATCTCGGGCGCATCTGCCTCACTTCTGCCGTAGTAGGTCTCGGCTACCACGTCATAATCCTCGCAGAGCACTCTCAGTGTCTTGCCGACCTTCTCTGCGTTCTTCGCCGCACTTATCTCAAGCTGACGGCGCATAACAGAGTCCATTCTCGCCTCTTTTTCACCCTCGTCTATCTGGTCCTCAAAGGTAGCGGCGGGGGTGTCCTCCTCAGGGGAATAGGTGAATACACCGAGACGGTCGAACTTCGCCTCCTCAACAAAGGCGCAGAGAGCATCAACATCCTCCTCGGTCTCGCCGGGGAAGCCCACGATAAGGGTAGTACGGATAACGATATCCTTTACCTTCTCTCTGAGAAGGTCTATTGCACCTCTGACTGCCGCCTCACCGCCACGGCGGTTCATACGGCGGAGCACTCTGTCGGAAATATGCTGAATGGGCAGGTCGATGTAAGGAAGTATCCTGTCGCTGTAGTTAAATACCTCTGCCTGCTCCTCGTTTACCTCCTCGGGATAACAGTAGAGAACTCTGAACCACTCTATCCCCGTCTCATCAACAAGACGGCGGAGCAGCTGCGGCAGCTTCTTTTCCCCGTAGAGATCGGTGCCGTAACGGGTGGTGTCCTGGGCAATGAGAGTAAGCTCCTTGACACCCTCCTTCTCAAGGATCTTTGCCTCCTCGATCAGCTCGTCCATAGGTCTTGAGCGGTACTTGCCTCTAAGAGAGGGGATGATGCAGTAGGTACAGTGGTTGTCACAGCCCTCTGCGATCTTAAGGTAAGAAGAATACTTGGGAGCGGAGATGATCCTCTTGCCGCCGAGGGGAGAGGTGTTCTTGTCGCCGTAGGCGGAGAATTTCTCGCCTCCCGCTACCTTTTCAACTGCGGTGCAGATCTCGTCGATACTGCCGACACCCAGCACCGCATCGACCTCGGGAAGCTCCCCGAAGATCTGGTCGCGGTATCTCTCTGCCATGCATCCCGTAACGACGATGCCCTTGAGATTTCTGTTCTTCTTCAGCCACGCAACGTCAAGAATGTTGTCGATGGACTCCTTCAGCGCGCTCTCAATAAAAGCGCAGGTGTTAACTATTACAACGTCAGCCTCGATGTCCTCTTTTACAAGAGTATGACCCTTATCCTTAAGAGAAGCGGCCATAACCTCAAGATCCAGCTGGTTCTTGGGACAACCGAGGGAAATAAAAGCGATCTTCATATATAAATTACCTCCCGGTAATGAATTATCATATTTAGTCTTCCTTTTCGGCACGGCTGATCTCAGATGAGGTAAAGCCGAGGCGGGAAAGAACCGCCACCGCCCTTCTCCTCTCCTCACGGTCACATGGGAGAGAGCCGCCGAATTTCTTTTCTATCTGCTTTTTGCAGGCGAGAAGGATGTCCTCCTCTTCTATTTCAGCCATAGCTGAGTTTACGTATTCCCGACCAAAGCCCTTCTTGTACATTTCCGCAAGAATACGGCTTCTGCCGAGGCATTTTTTTTCGAGGTAGAATCTCACCGCACGGCGGGCAAATCTTTCCTCATCTATCAGCGACAGCTGACAGAGCTTTTCTGACACTCGAATGGCGGTATCACGGGAGATACCGCGCTGTGTCAGCTTTCGCACAAGGGCGGCGGCGGTGGTCTCACCGTAGTCAAGCAGCCGCATAGCCACCCCGAGGGCAGAATGATATTCCGCCTCACTCTCAAGAAAGAGGTATTCATCGTCAGAGATAATATTCCCCGCCCTTGAGTACCAGTCAAGATAAAATTCGTCTGAGAGAAGGAGGGAAAATTCTCCTCCCCCCTCGGGGGAAAAGACGAATTCGACACCCCCGTCGCCACGGGGAGATACGCGGGACAAAAGTATTCCGTCAGTCACAGTATCATCCTCCGTTTTTATTTCCGCCGCGGGATACCCCCGCAACAGGTACATTCTTATAAACCAAGTGGAACATCCCCTGTACGGGAGGGGGAAACCCTCCCATACGGTGTATGATATACATCCTCAAAATGCGATAAATTGCTATGTTACCTTTGTAGGGGAGGATATCATCCTCCCGCAGGTTACCCGGGGTTTAATTCTGTTTTTTATACATAGAACCTCGGATTTAAGTTTTTTTCTCTCTACAGGAAAATTTCCGTTTTTGTGTTAGCAAAACAGGTGATTTTATCACCTGAGAAAATTTTCGTGATAGGGTGCAACTAAAGATCTCGTGATATAGCCACATAATATGCACTTTCCGCCCAC
>JAFQUL010000215.1 GCA_017408535.1 Clostridia bacterium | reverse complement strand
TAGCCGGTTGCTCGTGTGATACCGAACTCTCGGCAGAGTGAGCTGAAGTTTTTTGAGGTTTTTGCTGCCTCTACAAATTCTTTTCTTAATTCTTCCACAGTTTTGTCCTTCCAAGGCATTTTAATAACCTCCTTTGCGGTCATTTTTCTGCCTTTATTATATCACAAAACTGTATACAATCATCTTGCACTACCTGTATACTATCATACTACACTGTACAGTCCCCGGCAACCCGCAGGTTCTATGGGTTAAAATACAAAATTAAATCTTAACAATCCACCTTTTATCGGGAGGAACGCAATATGAAAAAAGAAGATAGAATAATAAAACTGCCGGAGCTTCTCGCTCCCGCCGGCTCTCCCGAAGCCCTTGAGGCGGCAATTGAAGGCGGAGCGGATGCGGTATATCTGGGACTCAGCGCCTTCGGTGCAAGAGCCTACGCCAAGAATTTCGACGACAGTGCCTTCAGAGAGGCGGCCGCTCTTGCTCACGCGTACGGTGTGAAGGTATATATCACTCTCAACACCTTGATCTAAGACAGAGAAAGAACGGATTGGCTCCGTCTTGCCCACAGGGCGGCAGAGGATGGAGCGGATGCGGTAATAACCGCAGATATCGGTGCGGCTGCTCTTGCACGGAGATATATCCCGGAGCTTTCTCTCCACGTCAGTACCCAGGCAACCGGGCATAACGCAGAGGCGGCACGGTTTTTCGCCTCTCTCGGCTTTACCAGAATGGTGATCGCCCGTGAGCTTCCACGTGAGGAAATAAAGATTATCTGCCGTGAGTCCCCCATTGAGATAGAGCAGTTCGTTCACGGTGCACTCTGCGTTTCTGTATCCGGGCAGTGCCTTATGAGCTCGGTCATCGGGGGCAGAAGCGGCAATCGCGGCGAATGCGCTCAGCCCTGCAGGCTTCCCTACGGCGGGAAATACCCCCTTAGCTTAAAGGATCTGTCTCTTGCGGAGCATATCCCGGAGGTGATCCGCTCGGGTGTAGCTTCTCTCAAGATAGAGGGAAGAATGAAGGCGCCGGAATACGTATACGGAGTGACCTCTGTCTACCGCAGACTTATTGACGGGGACAGAGCCGCAAATGGGGATGAGGTAAGAGAGCTGGCAGATCTGTTTTCCCGGGGCGGCAGCTTTACCGACGGCTATTATACCGGTAAGATCGGTCATTCTATGCTGGGTGTCAGAGGTGAGGGCGACAAGGAACGCTCAAGAGACTCGGACAGCTTCGGCGGACTCAAACGAAAAATAGATATAGATATGACGGCTACCCTCAGGGCAGGCTGTCCCGCCGCACTGACCGTCACCGGAGCTGACGGCAGATCTGTCACCGTGACGGGAGCTGAATGCCAGGCGGCAAGGACCGCGCCCATTGACCGTGAGACGGTGATAAGATCGCTTTCAAAGCTTGGCAATACCCCTTACCGTCTGAGAGAGGGAAGAGTAGAGCTGGATGAGGGTATAATGTTGCCCGTCTCCGCACTCAATGCTCTACGCAGAGAGGGAATAGAGGCTTTCGCGAGGTATCCGGAGAGGAATATCACACCCCTCCCGAAGGAGATCGCTTTTGCAGAGACAGATTCCGAAAAACGCAGTGAAAAGGTCGCTGTCTTCCGCTCCCCCGACGGCATTCCGAAAAATGCCCTCGGATTTTTTGATAAAATATTCCTTCCCCTTGCCGCGTACGACGGCTCGGCTGACGGAGTGATAATGCCGCCGGTCATTTTCCCCGGTGAGTGGGCGGCGGTGGAGACTGCTCTTGAGAGAGCAAAGACTCTCGGCGCACAGGCGGTGATGATAGAAAACCCCTCTCAGCTTGAGAGGGTGAAGAAATACGGCTTTGAGCTCTACGGCGGTACACGTCTGAACGTGACCTCCTCTGACAGCGCGGCATTCTGGCTGTCCGCAGGACTTTCGGCGGTAGCTCTCTCCCACGAGGTAAAGCTGCCCCAGGCAAGAGATATTCCCGGCAGGACCCTTCTTCCGGTCTACGGCAGAAGCACCGTTATGCTCACCGAAAAGTGCGTACTTAAGGAGCTGGGCGGCTGTAAGAGCGGTGTTTGCCGCTCTTATGGAGAGCTGTGCGACCGACGGAACGCAAAATTCCCGGTGATGCCCCTTCCACCCTGTCCTAAAGACCCGGGGGAGGCAAACCACAGAAGCGAGATCTTCAACAGCCTGCCCACCTATATGGCGGACAGGGAAGAAGAGCTTCGCCGCCACAGGATCGCCGGCAGACTCTTTATCTTTACGGTAGAGAAGAAGGAGGAAGCGGCGGATATAATAGAAATGTACGAAAAGGGCAGTCCCGCCCCCTTCCCGGTAAGGAGAATATAAAAATAATACTTGACAAAAATATAAGAGATATGGTATAATGGGCATACCTCTTTGGAGAGGGCTTTTTTGTGTTGGTCTTTTGCGCCGACAGTCCGACACTTGCCCTGATATAAACGAGGGAGGCAAACACAAACAGAAGGACCGATCTCCCCTGTGTGTGCGGTCGATTCTGAATCTAAAACGGAGGTGCCGATAAATGAGAGATAAGGTAACACTCGCATGTACTGAGTGCAAGCAGAGAAACTACGATACCAAGAAAAACAAGAAAAACGATCCCGAAAGACTTGAGATGAACAAGTACTGCAGATTCTGCCGTAAGCATACTCTGCACAGAGAGACCAAGTAATATAGGGTCAGATTTTTTAGAGAGGAACCGGTATTAATAATGGCAGAACAGAAAAAAGAAGCCACCAAGGCAGGCGCTGAAAAGCCCGCAAAGAAGGACAAGCCCGGTCTGTTTACTAGAATCGCTAAGTTTTTCCGTGATTACAAGAGCGAAATGAAGAAGATCGTTTGGGCAGGCCCCAAGGTAACTCTTCAGAGATCCGTTTTCGTTGTGGTAGTCGTGGTCATAGCCGGTGCGGTCATTGGCGTACTTGATCTTACATTCAATCAGACCATAATGACGCTTGCTAAGCTGCTTTGATTTAAGAGATTATGAGCGATATCAATGAAATGAATGACGGCCTGAGATGGTATGTGGCGCACACTTATTCAGGTTACGAGAACAAGGTTAAGGCGAATATCGAGAAGATAGTCGAGAACCGAGGCCTCGGCGACGTTATCCAGGACGTGGTCATCCCTGTAGAGACTATAGTGGAGACTGACGGTGAAACGTCAAAAGAGGTGGAGAGCAAGCTTTTCCCGAGCTACGTTCTTATCAAGATGGTAATGACAGATGCCACCTGGCACGTGGTGAGAAATATCACCGGCGTTACCGGCTTTGTAGGACCCGGCTCACGTCCGACCCCTCTTTCCGATGAGGAAGTTGAGGCGTTGGCAGTTGAAACACGCACTACTGCCCAGAGCATTTCTGTGGGTGACGCAGTCGAGATCGTCGACAGCCCCTTCGCAGGCTTCTCCGGTACAGTATCGGATATTTCCGAGGACGGCAGCGAGATCACAGTTGTGGTCAAGACCGCTCAGCGTGATATGCCTATTAAGCTTGAGGCAAAAAATGTCAGGCGTAAAGCCGACTGATACCATGTCAGTCGCAGCCGCGTAAACACGCGGTTCAGTGGGAGGGAAAAAATTCACTTAAATTTCCCGATGATTACCACATTTCGGAGGTGTTTTTAAAATGGCAAAGAAAATAATGGGTTACATTAAGCTTCAGATCCCCGCCGGAAAGGCTACCCCGCAGCCGCCTATCGGTCCTGCACTCGGTCAGTACGGTGTGCCGATCCCTGTATTCACTAAGGAGTTCAACGACAGAACCAAGAACGATATCGGACTTATCATCCCTGTAGTTATCACTGTATACGCAGACCGTTCTTTCTCTTTCATCACCAAGACTCCTCCTGCAGCCGTTCTTATAAAGAAGGCTTGCGGTATCGAGACTGCTTCCGGCAAGCCTAACAGCCAGAAGGTTGCAGAGATCACTACCGAGCAGGTTAGAAAGATCGCAGAGACCAAAATGCCCGACCTCAACGCTTCTTCCATAGAAGCCGCAATGAGCATGATCGCCGGTACCGCGCGCAGCATGGGCATCACTGTGAAGGAATAAGGGGGAGAGCTATAATGAAATTTGGTAAGAAATATTCTGACAGCGCAAAGCTGATCGATAAGAAGAGACTTTACGACGCAGACGAGGCTCTTGATCTCGTATGCCAGACTTCCAAGGCGAAGTTCGACGAGACCATTGAGATCCACGTTCGTCTTGGTGTAGATAGCCGTCACGCAGACCAGCAGGTTCGTGGCGCAGTAGTACTCCCCAACGGAACCGGTAAGACCGTTCGTACCCTCGTATTTGCAAGAGGCGACAAGGCTAAGGACGCTGAGGCTGCAGGCGCTGATTACGTAGGTGCTGAGGATATGGTCGAGAAGATCCAGAAGGAGAACTGGTTCGAGTTTGACGTAGTTATCGCTACTCCCGACATGATGGGCGTTATCGGCCGTCTCGGTAAGGTGCTTGGTCCTAAGGGACTTATGCCCAACCCCAAGGCCGGTACTGTTACCATGGACGTTGCCCGTGCAGTTAACGAGGCAAAGGCCGGTAAGATCGAGTACCGTCTTGACAAGACCAACATTATCCACTGCCCCATCGGTAAGGCTTCCTTCGGTAAGGACAAGCTCGCTGAGAACTTCAACACTCTCATG
>JAFQUL010000214.1 GCA_017408535.1 Clostridia bacterium | reverse complement strand
TTTACACCTTTTTCAGCGCAGGTCGATTTTTTTGTGGAGGTGAGGGTGTAGTCATGCGGAAGGCGGGAGATATCCTCCGAATAGCTCTTGCCGCAACTGCACTCATAGACCTTAGATCCGGTTTTCGCGCAGGTGGGCTCTACTGTCGATGTAAGAGAATAGCTGTGCTTGTGAGCGGTGGTCTCAGGCGCTACGGTGGTTTCCCGGGATGTTTCCTCCGTTAGGGGAGCCTCTGCAGTATCCTCCGCCGTATCGATTGCCGGCTCTGTGTCAGATACTGCAGCGGTATCTGCTGCCTCTGTTGTGTCTTCAGGGAGAGTAGTATCCTCGGTGGACGGCTCGGTGTCCGGCGAGCCGACGGTTTCGGATATCGGGTCATCGCCGATATCGCTCTGTTCTGAACAGGCACAAAAAGCGAGCAGTAATATCAGAGGTAATATAAAACAGAAAAGCTTTTTCATGTATGTCATACCCTTTCGGTCAATATACCATAAAGGCACCTATTCTGCAGGCACAGCCGGTGGAACGGCGGCTTTTTTCTCCGGTGAGTCTGATTTCAAGGACGTGCTCGCCGTACTCAAGGTCTACAGCGAACATAGTGTTTCCTGCTCTGTCGTATTCAATGGCATAACAATCCCAGCACTCATCGTCGCCGTTGTGAACGCCGTCAACGGAATACTCTATTTTGCCGCCGTCGGTGGCGATCATCCAGTACGCACCGACACCTCTTCCGGTGAACCTGAAGGTCATGGTAGCACCGGCTTCTGTTGCCTCAATGTAGTGGGGACATCTGCCGCACATATCCTTTTCTACTCTTCTCCAGCCCTCACCGAGCTCAGCAAGATAAGAGTCCTCAAGGTGAGCAGTAAGATTGAGCGGAACGCTTGAAAGCTGGCTTTCGGGAAGTGTCTTTGTTATGAGCTTACTGACGGCGGCTGACTTTTTCAAATAGCCTTTAAGTGTGCTTATTACGCAGTTTGCATATACTGCATAGCCTTCGTCGTTGGGATGTACGCCTTCAAGAGTATACTTGAGCCAGTCTCCGCCGTCTGCCTTTATATGATTTCTGAAATTTTCTCCCATATCAATTATCGGCATATTTCCGTAGTGGTGCGCGACTGCGGAAAAGGCATCTCTGCTACCGAATTCGCGACCCTCATCAAGACTATCGGATATGCTTTTTGTTGTGGTATGTACGAAGATTATATCTGCCGTGGGGACCTTATTCCAGATTTTTCGGATAACAGTCTCGGCGTTTGCTGCCAGATGTGCAAAATTGCTGCCGTAATCATTTATTGAAAACTCAAAGAAGACAAGGTCTGGCAACCTATCCGCCAGGTCTCTGTCGCAGCGATATATTCCAAGGCCAGTTCCCGTACCGCCTACAGCTGCCTGGATCTCATTGATCTCAGCATCCGGGTATTCGTCTTTGAGCCATTTTGTTGTCAGTGCTCGCCAGCAGTATTTGGACTGGTCGGATGCTCCTGCTCCTTCGGTTACAGAGCCGCCGAAATATGCAACGTTAAGTTTCTTTTCTTTAGTAAGCTTATAAAGTGTATTTTCGAGCATCAGTTCTACCTCCGCCAATTTTTTACATTATATCACAGACAAAAGAAAAAGGCAACCAAACATTTTTTGTTATTTTTTTATAAAAAAGTTTTTTTGAGGCACCGGAATATTTTTATATTAGCTATTGATTTAATTTTAACAATGTAATATAATAGATGTAACTGTAGAAAATAAAATCAAGAAATATAAAGAGGTAGTTAAAATGGCACTTGTAAACACCAAAGAGATGTTTAAGAAGGCTTACGAGGGCGGCTACGCAATCGGTGCATTCAACATCAACAACATGGAAATTATCCAGGCTATTACCGAGGCTGCGGGCGAGCTTAAGTCCCCCGTTGTTCTTCAGGTTTCCGCAGGCGCAAGAAAGTATGCAAAGCAGGAGTATCTCCTTGCTCTTGCAAACGCTGCTATCAAGGATTCCGGCATTGACCTTGCTCTTCACCTTGACCACGGTGCAGATTTCGAGATCTGTAAGGCTTGTATCGACGGCGGTTTCACTTCCGTTATGATCGACGGTTCTCATCACTCCTTCGAGGATAACATCGCAGTTACCAAGAAGGTAGTTGAGTACGCACACGAGCGCGGTGTTACCGTTGAGGGTGAGCTTGGCAGACTTGCAGGCGTTGAGGATGACGTAAACGTTTCCGCTGAGGATTCCACCTATACCCGCCCTGAGGAGGTTGAGGAGTTCGTAGCAAAGACCGGCGTTGATTCTCTTGCTATTGCTATCGGTACCAGCCACGGTGCATATAAGTTCACTGCAGAGCAGTGCACCAGAAACGAAGAGGGCATTCTCGTTCCCCCTCCGCTTCGCTTTGACATTCTTGAGGAGATCATGAAGAAGATCCCCGGTTTCCCGATCGTTCTTCACGGCGCTTCCTCCGTTCCCCAGGAGTACGTTCAGGAGATCAACAATATCGGCGGCAAGCTTCCCGACGCAGTTGGTATTCCCGAAGAGCAGCTCCGCCGCGCAGCTTCTCTTGCAGTATGTAAGATCAATATCGACTCCGATATCCGTCTTGCAATGACCGCAGGTATTCGCCGCGTTCTTTCCGGACAGCCCGAGGTATTTGACCCCCGTACCTATCTTACCGTTGCTCGTGATGAGGTTCGTAAGATGGTTGCTCACAAGATCAATAACGTTCTCGGTTCTGCAGGCAAGCTTTGATATAATTAACTCTGACATTTTGATCGCGGAGCGGATTTCTGCTCCGCGGTCTTTTACTATACTTAATAGTAAGTTGTATCCGGATATATTTATTTCGATTATTGATAAACGGTGAAAAAATGAAATGGACTGAAAGCTTTACAGTAAATACTCACGATACCGATCCGTCGGGCACGATAAGAACAGGTGCTCTCCTTAAATATATGCAGGAGACCGCAAATCTTCAGTGCCGCGGCGTAGGTCCCTCAAACGAGGAGCTTCGCAAGAGAGGTTTCGGCTTTGTGGTCAGCCGTATGGCACTTAGTATATATAAGGATATTAAGGCATACGACGTTATATCGGTTTCCAGCTGGCCCTGCGAGAGCCGCGGTTTTACCTTTAACCGCTGTTATGAAGTTAAGATAAACGGCGAGCTGGCAGCAGAGGCATCATCTGCCTGGGCGCTTATGAATCTTGAGACCCGCCGTCCCTGCCGTGTAACTGAAATGGCAGAGGGGTATTTCAGCGGAGAATACGATCCCCCGGTTGAACTGGACGTGCCGATACGTATCAGACTCCCGGAGGAGAGCAGTATTATGCTTTCGGGTGAATATACTGTTTCATACAGAGATGCTGACGTGAACCGTCATATGAACAACACAGTATACGCCGATATGCTTTGCGGATTCCTTCCGATGGATGGGAAAAAGGTCATCTCCTTCTCTATCAGTTATCAAAGCGAGGCACCTCTCGGCGAAAATCTTAAGGTATATACCTCTGTTTCAGATGACGGGACTTGCTATCTCAAGACAGTCAGAGAGGACGGAAAGACTAACGTGGAGGCGGAAATACTCCTCGAGGATATCTGATACTGTATTCAAAATAAAAAACGACCGAGCATTTTGCTCGGTCATTTTTTCATACATTATATTATATTGTGCAGACAGCCTTCTGAGATTAAAAACCTCTTTAACGATGAGAAGGCAAGGTCTGCGTCTTCATTCTCAAGGATGAGGTCGATTTTTTCATTCAGAATCTCCTCTGTATATTTCCCCGCGTCGTCTTCCTCGCGTCGGTTCCATTCCGAGAGGCTGAAATCGCCGCGAGTCATACATCTTTCGCGGCGGATCGGCTCCGGAACGTCTATATATACCGAATAGAGATCCTTCCCATACTCACGTCGGAGTGCATCAAGAGCGGCGGTGTCGACTATAGCTACGTAATTTCCGCTTGAAAGGTCGATGCTGTCTTTTGAGGTTGCGTAGTACCAGATATCCGAAACCCCGTTGTACAGAGTGTGGTATTCTCTTGATTCGATAAAGCGTCCGGTGTCTCTGAGACGGAAAAATTCTTCATTTGATACAAAATGATAGGTAACACCCTCTGCTTCACCGGGACGGATGGGACGTGTGGTCACAGGGAGTACACGCTTGAATCCTGCGTTGGTTATCAGCTTTGAGAGTAAAGTGTCTTTCCCGGAGGCACTTTTTCCGAGAAGAGCTATCAACTTGCCCATTTTTTCTCTCCGTGTTTCTTTTTATAGTGATGGGATCAGCTCGGCAACTCTTACATTGCCCCCTGCATCCAGGTGCAAAGAACATTCATAACCGTGTGCGACAGCTATATCTTTAATTTCGTCTCCCTGGTCATACCCTATCTCAAGCAGGATCTTCCCGCCGGGAGAAAGCAGCTTTGACCAGTCTCCAACAATTTTTCGGTAGAATATCAGACCGTCCTCTCCGCCGTCAAGAGCGGCAGAGGGCTCAAATGTAAGCTCAGGTTCAAGCTCTGCGAGAACAGCGGTCCTTATATACGGTGGATTGGATACGATAATATCAAACCTGTCTGTCAGACATGCCGGCGGAGCCTTGAGCACATCTGCCTGAATAAAGGTCATTCTGTTGGCAACTCCGTTTTTTTCTGCATTTCTTTTTGCAGTTTTAACGGTATCGGGGAAAAGCTCAACTGCCGTGGCGGTGGCATCTGGCCTTGCAGCGAGAGCGGATACTGCAATACATCCGCTGCCGGTACACAGATCAATGAACCTTCCGCCCTGAGGCAGACCGCTTATTAGCGCTTCGCAAAGAAGCTCAGTATCACTGCGCGGTATAAGACAGCTCGGGGATACCTCATACTCCTCATTCATAAAAGACCATACACCGATTATGTACTGCAGCGGCTCGCGGTTACATCTGCGGGACACGGCAGCCTCAAGCTCGGGAGAACAGAAATCTCTGTTTCTCTCTGCCAAAAGAGCAGCTGCGGAGATCTTGAAAAGGTGACTGAGGATAAAAGTGGCATCGTTTTTGGGGCTTTCTATGCCTGCCTGCTCAAATCTCTCGGATATTTCCCTGAGAGTCATTTTTCTGTGTTGCTCTTGTCTTCAGTGGGGGATTCTTGTGTTTCTTTGGTTGCACCGGGAACCTCAAAATCCGGGAATTCATGGATCATTGCGGACTTAAGCGCGCAAATTGCAACCTCCAGCTGAGAATCATCAGGCTCGCAGGTGGTTATTCTCTGCATCCAAAGTCCTGGGGTGGCAAGAATACGGACGATAATATTGTCGCAATGCTTACCGGCAAACATAATAAATTCAAAGCCGAGTCCAACGCTGACAGGGAGAAGGAGGATCTTCAGTGCGGTACGGAGAAGTGCATTTGACCAGGGAAGCAGTGCCCCCAGGATAACGCTGAACAGAAGCATAACGAACATAAAGCTGGTTCCGCAGCGAGGGTGGAATCTCTTGTACTTTCTTACATTCTCAGGAGTGAGCTCTTCTCCTGCCTCGTAAGCAAATATAGACTTGTGCTCTGCACCGTGATATTCAAAGGTGCGCTTAATATCGCCGAGACGAGACGCAAGGAAGAGATAAAGGATAAATATGGTTATCTTGATAGCACCTTCTATCAGAGTTCTCCAGCCGCCAAGCACACCGCCGACAAGACCGTCGATAAGCTTGGTAAGAAATGAGGGCAGAAAGAAGAAAAGCAGAAGGGCGAGCAATACTCCGAGGATGGAGGCAAATACCATAAGGACATCCATCAGCTTTTTGCCAAAATGGCGTGTGAGCCACTTTTCAAACTTTGTCTCTTCCATTTCATCGAGACCTAACGCCTCGGTAGAGTCGTTGAGGGTCTTCATGCTGAGAACCATAGATTCAACGAAGTTAATAACTCCGCGGATTATTGGAAGATTCAGAATTTTATGCTTTTGTCTGAGAGACTTTACAGTGTCGTTTTTGATCTTGATAGAGCCGTCCGGCATTCTGATGGCAAGACTGGAACGGTCCTTGTGCTTCATCATAACACCTTCGATAACGGCCTGGCCGCCAACCTGGTTAAGTCGGCAGTTCTGTACTTTCTTTTCCTTTTTCATTATGTATTAGTTAACCTTTCAGTAGATAAGGACAGTAATATTTTTTCTTAAAACCATCCAATATATCATTATAGCAGATAAAATTAAAAAAATAAATACTCTGTATAAATAAAATGTAGATTTTTTGGAAACAATGGTGCGGAAAGGGATTTGTTTTCAGGACAAAAAAATAAATAAAAAAACTTTCAAAAAAAGCAAAAAAAGACTTGACAAAAAGAACAAGGTGTGGTAGAATAGACAAGTCGCCAAGAGCGACGGAAGATCCTTGAAAATTGAACAACAACGAAAGAACGAAAACACAAACTCGTAATTCTTTTGAGAAGAATCGTATTACTGAAAAGTGATGCAGATGCTCTAAACA
>JAFQUL010000213.1 GCA_017408535.1 Clostridia bacterium | reverse complement strand
TTCAATACCGCACTCTTTGCGGCAGAGGGAGAGTTTATTGCCGCATCGCTTTCAGAGGCGGCAGAGGTGCTGCCTTACTGCAGCGAGTGTATCATAGCAGGCAAGAGAAGTCCTATGTCCCAGGCGGTATATGCCAATGCTCTGCAGGTCATCTCTACCGCAGAGACCAAGGCACAGACGGTATTTGCCCTGGCTGAGAAAAAGACGGGGTATAATAACCTTCAGCGTGTTACCGCCCTTCAGACAGACCTGACTCTCGTCGGCTTTATTATAGTTGAGAGAACAATAGCTCCTAATTTCGAGCGGATCATGAACGGCATACTTGAGGCAGGTATTACCCCGATAATGTTTACTTCAGAAAAGGGTAACCCCATAACCGCAAGAAATCTTGCAAGATATCTCGGTGTCGCAGACAGCGACAAGGAGATAATCACAGGCAAGGAGATCGCCGGAATGAGCGACAAGGTTCTCTCTGATAGAATTGGCGATATACGTGCCGTCATTTGTGTGGGCGGCGACGAGAGAACGAGAATAGTCTACGCTCTTGAGAAGGCAGGAAAGCACGTTGCCTATATAGGCGCAGATACCTCTGACGTTGCGGCGGCTACTGCCGCTACTGTCAGCTTCGGCTGTGCTATGACCGGCAGACGCAGACGTATGGAGGTGCTCTCCCGTGATACCGACCGTTACGGCTCTCAGGTGCTTAAAATGATAAGCCACGTAACCGTACAAAGAGCACAGAAAAAACGGGGCGGTATAGGTGCGTACTTCAACACCCTTCTTTCTGCCGAGAGCTGTTTTCACAATATCCGTTCAGCGGTCGGCTACATTATTACCATGCAGATGCTGAGAATAGCGGTGTGCCTTCTTGGTATATGCACCGGAATGGTCTCTCTTTCAGCGACTCAGGTGCTGACGTCGGGACTTGTGTTTGATCTGTTCGCTGTTGCCGCCCTCTGCGAGAAGCGGGATCGCAATGTCTTTGAGAGAAGGACGGGTGAGTGGCATTATCTCACTCAGCTGAAAAAGGTCATGCCCTATTCCCTTATCTTCGGTGCGGCCTCGGTGATACTGCCTTTTGCCGCAGTAAGGCTGGGTGCAGTTCCTGCAGAGTCGTTTTCCTCTGTGGTGTTTGCCTCTCTTATCCTGTCGCAGATAGCGCTCCACGCCCATTACGCCTGTGCCGGCTGTATCATATCTCCCCGTGAGTGGCGGGGCGGTGTGCCATCAGGTCTTTTCTATATCTTCGTTCTGGCATTCCTTTTTGCCGCAATAGTTATTAAGCCCTTTGGCGGTATTTTCGGCATTTCTCCCGAGTCGCCGAGAGATATGCTGTATTCCTTCATCGTTCCGCTTCTGCTGCTTATCACTATGGAAATGAAAAAATACATCCTCTCAATGCGGCAAAATAATTTATCTGAAGAAAAAGAAGAAAAAAATTAAAAAAACCCTTGCTATTTGCAAAGATATAAGGTATAATATATAATCGTGGAATGATTATGCTCGTGTCAGACCCTCTCAGCTGATATGGGCAGATGATGATAATTTTTTTGAGGGAGGTGAAAGAGTTGCCGAATATCAAGTCCGCTAAGAAGCGTGTTAAGGTTATCAAAGCAAAAACTCTGCAGAATCAGATGTTCAAGTCTCAGTACCGTACTACTCTCAAGAAGTATGTTGCTGCTGTTACCGCAGGCGATAAGGCGCTTGCTGCTCAGACTTACCGTGATGCAGTTAAGAAGATCGATCAGGCTGTTGGCCGTGGTATCATCCATAAGAATGCCGCTGCTCACAAGAAGAGCCAGTTTACCAAGATGCTCAACGCTCTCAATGCGTAAGTTATCCTGTGTAACGGGTTTTTGATCAGTATATTATCGTAATAGTAAAAGCCGGTCATATTGACCGGCTTTTATTTTTGTCCCTTCGGCTTTCAGAGATAAATAAAGAGATCACAGGTATAAATTTCCCCCTTTTTGCAGATATTCATATCTGCAGGAAAATAAAAAAAGGGGGATATTTTTATGAAGGGAAGATTGCCGAGAACTCTGATGACCACAGGCGGTATGGGTATAGGCGGCGCTGAAACACACATCTTCGAGCTGTCAAAGGAGCTGGCTTCCCGTGGGATGGAGGTCACGGTGGCATCGGGTGGAGGAGTATATGCAGATGAACTGAAGGAGTACGGGGTAAAGCACGTGGAGATACCCTTTGACAGCCGTTCCCCGGCAGATATTCTTTCTTCCTACAGAAAGACGGATAACCTTCTGTCAGGGGACTCCTTTGACCTGGTACACGCACACGCACGTATTCCGGCTATGATATGCAGCCGTGCCGCAAGAAAGCATCGGCTTCCGTTTCTGACCACCGCCCATCTTGATTTTAAGGTTGACCCGATCACAAGACGGCTGTCAAGATGGGGGGATGAGACGGTGGCGGTAAGCGATGATATAAAGGATTATCTTGTGAGAGAATACCGCCTTTCGCCGGAGAGCATTACCGTAACGGTAAACGGAGTAGACCTGGAGAGGTATTCTTCCTCCCTTCCGGCAGACCCCTCTGAGCTTATTCCCCCACCCCCAAAGGGACGGAGAATACTGTCTGTGAGCCGACTTGACCGTGACAGAAGCCACACCGCCTTTCTCCTAACCGCCATAGCGCCGGATATCTATCCTCTTTACCCCGACTCGGACATCCTTATCGTGGGGGGCGGAGACGATATGGTGCGGATAAGGACGGGAGCAAAAGCGGCAAACGAGCTTATCGGCCGTGAATACGTTAAGCTTTTGGGTCCTCGTACCGATATAGACAGGATAATATCAACAGCGGACATCTTTGTGGGAGTGTCAAGAGCCGCCCTTGAGGCAATGGCGGCAGGCAAAGCCACGGTCTTGTCGGGGGATCAGGGGTATATGGGGGTATATACCACCGACAAGCTCCTCGCCGCCATGGAGAATAATTTCTGCTGTCGGGGGCGGGAGATCGCTTCGCCAAACGAATTGAAGAATGAACTTCTCCGTCTTCTTGCTATGTCTGATGATGAACTCAAAAAGCTCGGAGATATGGCAAAGGAAACGGTGGAAAAGCATTATTCGGTAAAGAAAATGGCAGACGATTATCTGTCGGTGTATTCTCATCTGCTCGGTCAGCATCTGTAAATCGGTATTTTGACCCAGAGGGTGTTACAGATTTTGCCCATATACAGCTAATATAACAAAAAAGGGGCTGTAAAAACAGATTTTCCTTTTACTTGTGAGTTAATTGATAGCACAAACCTTGGCTCCCTCTGACGAGGGAGCTGTCACCGTAAGGTGACTGAGGGAGAGAAAAACCTTTAATTTAATACTTTTTTACTCTCTCCCTCCGTCTTTTTGCTTTGCAAAAATCCACCTCCCTCGTCAGAGGGAGGCAAGGT